>JBMFSK010000007.1:0-31873 GCA_049967595.1 Thermoplasmata archaeon | reverse complement strand
CCGGTTTGGCTGGATATATCCTCACAGGAATTTGACATATAATCAATACAATGGGCTTTCAAGCGGGCCCGCCGGGAATCGAACCCAGGCCTGGGGCTCCGGAAGCCCCTATGCTATCCTAACTACACCACGGACCCGCGGATTCAAAATTAATAAATTATTTCTTTTTGAATTCTGTATAACCGCATTTGCCACATGTGTACCTGTCTTCATGTTCAGCTAAAAATACTCCAGGTCCACACTTTGGACAGCTTTTCCTTTTTCTTATAAGCTTTCCGTCTGCAATTTCATAGAGTTCCCTTTTTTGCATTTTAATCACCCTTCTCTTCCTTAAGACTGTGCCTGATCAATATATAATCAGGTTCTATTCTTTTTGCGAAATCCAAATTCTCATAAATTTTGGAATATCCATTAACAATATGCAAACCAAACGATACTCTCAAATGATCCACGATCACAGTCTCTACGGTAGATGAAAAATTCTTTGCTATCATGTTTCTTACATCAGACCTTGATGGGGTTTTTTCATTCTGGAATTTTACCCTGAATTTTATTTCGGTCCTGTGCAACAAAGGATTTTCCTTTTTTTCCAATATTTCAATCTCCATTTTCTATCACCATCTTTTCCAGTATTTCATTTGTTAATTTTTTTATTTCATCATTAACCTCAATTATGCTTAAACCCATATTTGGAATCCCGTATATAATAATAACGCCATTGTTTGCTAATGATATGCATGCAAGAGAAGCAAGATCTTCCTCACCTATCACCTGAATTGCCGGAATTTTTTTATTGAGTGCTATTTTAATTGAATTGATTAGGTAATATGACAATTTTCCTTGAGGATTTGTTACTATGAGCCTATGATTGAAATTGTTTATGATATCCTGACCTATGATTTTCCTTTTAGTTTTTAGGTCAAATATTGAAAGCCTCGGCATCAATCCATTGCGTAACATTGTAAGCGTTGTTTCATCACCAACAGCTATAACATCCTTATTTTTTAAAAGATCATAAATACTATTCTCAGAATATATTTGCCCAACAGACTTTGAAAGCTCATCTCTTAAATTGTCAGGGAGATTTAGGCTTTCACCTGGTTTTAATTGCATATTCCCCTTCCTTGTTCTTTCCGATGTTCCTAGCTAAAACGGATGACTGCGGATTTATAATATAAATGAAACCGTCCCATTCAAGCGTGGTCTCGCCACCACATTCTGGATCCGGGCACCTTAAATCTTTGGTAATCCTACCACATTTCCTGCATGCTCTAAGATCCTTCATTTTTATCAATATCCTCCACTTTTCCCAATCCCTGTTGTCTCATAGTAAGGCCAATTCTACTTTCCCTTAAGTTCTCATCGTTAATGGACAGAGATACGATCCTTACCCTTACCTTATCATTTAGTTTCAATTCCTTTTTAGTATCCTTTCCAACGAGCCTTTTACCGTTCACATCTATGTCAAATCTGTCATCCATGACTTGGCTTATGTGAAGCAAACCATCAAGCACACCAAATCTTACAAATGCACCGAAATTTACTATATCCACAATGCTACCCTCAATGACCTCCTGCAGCTCAGGGTGAAATACCAATGCTTTGTATATTACCTTTTGGTAAACACCTCCATCCCCAGGAATAATTCTACCATGACCGTCCCTTTTTATTTCCAATATCGTGATTATTATAAATTTTCTTTCCTGTGGGTCTGGAAATTCTTTTTTATCAAACGATTTAACCTTTCCTTCCATTTTTTTAAAGGCCAAATCCTTTATTACTTTGTCAGGATCTTCACCAAGCATTTCAGGTGGAATACGAATTACATCTTCAGTTTCTATAATCATGTACATAATTGTAAGAAAGTGAATTCTTTTTCAATTATATAGTTTTCGCTCAATCAACAAATAGTTAAATTTAATAAATCGTTCCATTTTATTATTAAATATGATGTTTGTTACATTCATAATAGCAAACCATGAAAGGTATCCTAACCTTTCAAGCTTAATGAAAAAATTGCATAAACCTGCGAATATAAACATAATAGGATCATACATCCTATTAGGCAAACCAGATGCGATGATAATTTATGAAGCTCCGGATGAGGTATGCGCTTTAAGGTTTGTAGAAGAGTTTGTGAGCATAGGGGATGTTCAAACGCATACAATAATCAAATCTGATTCACTATGATAGATTCAGGAAAATTGTTGGCTGAAATTGTCATAAACAAGAACATCGAAGATCGTGAAGAATATGAAAAGTTGAAAATGTATATCTCAAAGAAGTATCATGTCTCACTTCCCAGAAACAGTGAAGTCATCAAAAATATTCCAGAGGATCTCAGGGAAAAATACATACCTTTACTGATGCGAAAGCCGTCCAGGACTCTTTCAGGTGTTGCAATTATAGCAGCAATGACATCTCCATATCCTTGCCCGCATGGCAAATGCATATACTGTCCTGGAGGAGTAGAGTACAATACAGCTCAATCCTATACTGGAAGAGAACCTGCTGCTCTGAGGGCAATTATGAACGGATACGCTCCATACAGACAAGTTAAATCAAGAATAGAGCAGCTTCAGGCTATCGGTCATTCAACATCTAAAATAGATGGGATAGTAATGGGTGGGACGGTTACTGCAAGGCCTGAAGAATATCAAAAATATTTTGTAAAAGGCATGTATGATGCAATGAACGGCTTTATTTCCAGAACAGTAGAAGAATCCATGCTTTACAATGAGATTGCGGAAAACAGGATGATAGGATTAACGTTTGAGACAAGGCCGGACTGGTTTTATGAGAGAGAGATAGACACATCTTTAAGCCTAGGAGTGACAAGGGTAGAACTGGGTGTACAGACCGTATTTGATGATATTTTAGATCTTGTGCACAGGGGTCATGGTCAGAAAGAAATCATAAGGTCCACACAACTAGCAAAAGATGCTGGTCTTAAGGTCTGTTATCACATGATGCCTGGTCTGCCCGGAAGTAACAAAGAAAAGGATCTTGAGAGTTTCAGAACAATATTCAATGATGAAAATTACAGGCCAGATATGCTAAAAATATATCCCACTTTAGTGGTTGAAAACAGCGAGCTTTACAATTGGTGGAAGGAAGGAAAATACAGGCCATACCATGACGAAGAATTTCTTGATCTTCTTGTGGAGATTAAAAAAATTGTGCCAAGGTGGGTGAGAATTCAAAGGGTGGAGAGGGATATTCCAGTTCCTTTGATTGTTGATGGAATTAAAAGGTCAGACATAAGGGACATGGCTTACAATAAATTAAAATCCATGGGAATGCACTGCAAATGCATAAGATGCAGGGAAATAGGCAGAAAATATGAAAAAAATGAAATTCTTTTAGAACCTGAAATATTAATGAACAGAATGGATTATAATGCATCAGGAGGCAAGGAAATATTTCTTTCATTCGATGACGTGAAGAATGATGCAATAATAGGATACTTAAGACTAAGGATACCTTCTGAAAAAGCCCATAGATACGAGGTTTTTCAGAGCTCAATGGTAAGGGAATTAAAGGTTCTCGGACCAGAAGTGCCAGTTAATAAAATTTACAGCCATGCATTCCAGCACAAAGGCTATGGAAAACTGCTTATGGAAGAAGCTGAAAAAATATCAAGGGAAGAATATGATAAAAAATACATGCTTGTAAACAGTGGAGTCGGTGCAATCGAATATTACAGAAAACTTGGCTACGAGAAATATGGTTCTTACGTCAGGAAATTGATTCTATAATTTCCTTTGTTTTTTTGACAGGATCGACCGCATCGTAAATTGCTCTTCCGATAATTATGTAATCTGCACCACTATTCAATGCCTTTTTTGCATCTCCCCCCTGGGCACCAATACCTGGTGCGAGAAGCGTGATTTTATCTGACATCTCCCTGTATATTTTTATCCTTTCAGGTCTCGTACCAGGAACAATGAAACCAGAAACACCCTTTGATATAGCCATTTTGGCAATTTTTAATGAAACCCCCTGCATGAATTCCACAGCACCCGGGTGTGTCATTTCAACTACTGCAAATACATTTCCTGGTTTGAATGAATTTATAACAGCTTCTAGAGCATCTGAGCCCATGAATCCATGGGCGATTATTCCGTCAGCCCCGTGCTTTTTTACAGTTTCAGCTATGATAGAATTCGTATTCGGAATATCAGCAACTTTGAAATCACATATGACGGGCATTATTTTAGAAAAATCGTCAACTATGTTCATGCCATTTTCAAGAACAATAGGATAACCAATTTTAACAGCATCTATCAGGCCGTTTAAATTTTCCACAAGATTAATCGCTTTTTCTCTGTCCTTTATATCAAGTGCAAGTATGATCCCTGTATTTTTTTTCATGCTCAGGAAATGAATTATAAAAATTTAATTTTTTCTAATTTATTTTGAATCTTTCAACAGCTGAACTAAAATTTCCAGGAATTTATCTTCAGTACCCTTGGGTATGGATGCTCCTGCTGCTATGTTATGACCACCACCATAGCCTCCTACCAGAACTGCAGCCCTTGATATTACCTTTGAAAGATCCAGACCTTTGTTGACTAAATTTCTCGAAGCCCTGCCAGATACTTTAACCATCCCGTTCTCATTTTCTGCAAAACCTATTATAGGCATACCAGAATCTGCAAGTTCAGATGATAATGCCATTGATGCTATTGTGCCAACAACTGTATCCGGTATATGGGAACCCGCATTGAAATACTGGAGGTTTTCTAGCTTTACAATTCCAATGTCCCTTAAATATTCTATTCCATCCACAAGAATCTTCCTGTGCCTTGTGAGAAGATTTACTGCTTTTTTATAGTTTTCATCCCTATCCCCCCTAACCACAGCGAGACCCACATTTGCATTCCCGTAGCGGCCACAGGCATTCAAAAGTGTAGCAAATTCCCTGGCATCTCTTAAGTATGTACCCCCTTCCTCACTTTTTAGTACGTAAACCTCACCAATAATCCTTGTAACAAGCGATGAGCCATAACCCATGTGCAGAAGGTTTATCACAATCTGGCTCAAGATTTTATTCTTCTCCTCATGGGAAAGATCCACCCATCTCCGCCATTTATCCCCATTCTTTAGTTCAATGGACAATGATGACAGGAAATCTAAAGCCCCTGACTCATCGCCAGTAATTCCTGGAATTATCGGATCTGACGTGTACTCAAGCATCTTAAACAGTGGCCTTGTTTCCCTTCCAAAGAATCTTCCATCCAAGAAAGCTTCAATATATCCGAATTCCTCAGCCTCCTTCAGAATATACCTGTTTGTGCCAGATAGTTTCAAAAATGTTGAATCCTGAAGATCTCCTATTGCACCTACAATGGCATATTGGCTTAGGAACACATTCATCATGCTTATTTCCCTTGCAACAAGATAAGTAAGACCTGCACCGCTGATGTCAACGCCACCGTCTTTTCCATAAAAATGAGGATTAAGCTGGATGATCTCATTCTTATTTATTTCGTTAAAAAATTCCGTCAGAGTTTTCCTTCTTTCTTTTGGAACATTTAGAATAAGATTACTAGGCGAATGGTGGTCTGTAATTACGGCCCTGATGCCGTGCATTTCATGGACCATCCCGCTTCCCAGGTCTGTAAACCAAACAAGTGAAGGGTTCATATCCCTAATTCTTTTCAATGAATCCTCATCCAGCTGCTTAAGAAACATTACTTCATTTTCGATGTTTGCATCATCCAGTGCTTTAGAGGCAATGCCTGCAGATGTAATTCCATCAGCATCGATATGTGATGCAATCAGAATTTTTTTTTCTTTAAGTATCGTCTCCGCAATTTTTTTTGCCGTTGATAGATATTCTCTCACGTTCTTTCTTAATTGCTATGAGTATATCTTTTTTTCTGGCTAAATTTTTATTCATATTCATATTTCTCAATCTGTGGTTGAAGAAAATTTTATAGGTATTGAGACTTACTTAACTAAATCCCAAGGTATAGGTGGAAAGCTGAAGAAGGAAGTAGATGATTTCATTGTTGAAGAGATACCGATTGAATTAGAAAGGAAAAGCAAAGGCAAAAATTTAATTTTGAAAATAAGATTGAAAAATTGGGAAACAAACAGATTTGTTATATCATTAAGCAAATCACTGAAAGTTGGAAGAAATGCAATCACCTTTGCCGGAACTAAAGATAAAAGGGCAATCACTACACAGTACTTTTGTGTAGCCAACTACGAAAATGAAGTAAAATTAAATTTGAAGGATGTTGAAATTTTAGATAGTTTTAGGTCCGATAAATGTCTTGATCTTGGTGATTTATACGGCAACAATTTTGAAATTGGGGTAAGCGACATTAAAGAAAATTCTGAAGAAGTGATAAATAAGATTATTGCAGAAATGGAATTCAATCAATTCCCTAATTTTTTTGGTGTTCAGAGGTTTGGTAGTTCGAGACCAATAACACACATAGTGGGGAAACAAATAATTGAAAGGAGATTTGACGAAGCAGTTAGAATTTATATTGGACTGATATTCTCATTTGACAGGGATAAAGAAGCAAGGAAATATTTTTACGATACAATGGATCCTGAAGGAACAATAAAATTAATAGAAGGAAAGATGGACTACGAATATATAATGCTCAACCATTTGAAAGAAAAGCCAGGGGATTACAAAGGTGCAATAGAAAGGCTTCCAAGAACGCTAAAAATGATGTTCATACATGGATATCAGAGTTATTTATTCAACAAAATATTGAGTGAAAGAATAAAGAGATATTCAATTTTTGAGCCTATGGTTGGAGATATAGTTCTTCCTGTTGATAAATACGGTCTCCCTATTAATGATAGGTACATCAAGGTAACGAAAGAAAATATAGATACAATAGGAAAAAGGATCAAAGAAAAGAAGGCGTATATTTCAGGTGTATTGTTCGGTTCTGAAAGTATATTTTCTGAAGGAGAAATGGGTGAAATAGAGAAATCGGTAATAGAAAAGGAAAATATATGCGGGGATATGTTCAAAATCAGGGAAATAAGGGAAATAGCAAGCAAGGGCAGCAGAAGGGTCCTTTCAACCCCTTTTCTGAACCTTGACTATTACATTAAAAATAAAAAGGCAAATTTCTCCTTTGCCCTTTTCAGAGGTTCATACGCCACATCATTTCTAAGGGAATTTATGAAACAGTCTGAGATTTTTTATTACTGATTTTTAATTCAGATATGTCATCTAGCAGGTACCCTTTTTTCTTCGCAATATGCTCAATCCCGTTTATGAATGCGTAGAAAAACGGATACAGAGCATAAAGATAAATATGTTCCCTGAAATAATTTTTGAGAATAATCTTACCCTGCCTTACACCGTGGCTAAGGCAAAGCTTTAGCAACTCTTCTTGAGTTTCAGACAGTTCGTAAGCCTTGTACCAATCCTTGTTCTTCAATATGCCCATAGGAACGAAAAACATAGGCATTATTATTCCCTTGAAATCCCAAAGCCTTTCCACGAGTTCAATAGTCTTTATAACATCATCATCTGTTTCCTCGGGCAATCCCACAATCAAAGTCATTGCTGGGATTAGGCCAACATCTTGCATGATTCCAGATGCTTCAACAACAACATCAGGCCAGTTCTTGGTTTCAAAAGGTTTTGCCTTGTTTGGCATTATAATCTCTGCAAGCCTTGGCGATCCCGTTTCAATGCCTATTTCTGCACCCCACCAATCTTGGTCCCTTTTTATTATTTCACCGACCTTGGTAAGCATCTTATCATTTTTCTCTCCAGCTAATATTGCCGCTAAACTTGCATGACTCCAAGCTATGGTCTTGTAATATTTTTTTGCAAGCTCATGAACTTTTATAAGCTTTTCAGTCTTAGGTATGTAATCCGTTGAACCATAAAGAGGGACATCTTCAGCGTGAAGAATTCCCGCCCTTACACCTTCCCTGTAATTAACTTGAAGTTCTTTTTCAATTTTTTCGTAAGAATAAAATCTTAGAGATCTCAATGTTACTGAACAAAATTTACATCCACGTATGCAGCCTCTCATTATTTCAACAAGGCCATTCACGCTTGCGTGCTTGATCTCAGGAATCTCTTCGAGCGTTGGTGCATCCTTGTTGTTCATGACAACGAAATCCGGCAATGTTTCGTTGTTAAGTGCCTTTTTAACTAGATCAACAACAATGCGTTCCCCTTCACCATCCACAACTGTATCAACACCCCATTTTTCCTTAAGGTCCTTTCTATAATTCCATTGCCAAGCGGATGGTCCTCCGGCAATGATTTTTATTCCTTTTTCTTTTGCTTTTCTGATTGGCTCTGATTCCATCATTCTTGCAAAAGATTTAGCATTTAAAGGTTCAGTTTTGAATATAGATGCAAAAGTGGAAGAAGGTGGTCCAAAGCCGAAATAATCATGGTGAGAAAGTAACAGCACCTTAGCATCTTTTAAATACTTGTCAAGATAATCTGGATCTACAACAAGAGTATCTATACCAGAATCAACCAATTTTGCCTCTATTTTTCTTATGCCATAAGATGCTTCCCATGGAATACCATTTTTATTCTTCATCTTAGGCGCGAACATCCAGTACCAGAGGCTTTCTGGAAATATTACAGGAACCCCCGTTGCCCCGAACCCAAGAAATTCCTTACCATGGTGGTTACTCATCATCGTTCTATCTGTTGTTATAACTACTTCTGCCATTTAGCTTCACCTTTTATATTTTTTATATTGTTTTTTATAAAATTAATTTGATCATTTATATTTCCAGAAAATCTTTTTCTTTCATTGGATATGTATTTTAATTCATATTCTAGCTTTTTTAAAAAAGTATCGTAAATGTTCAACAAAAATCTCTCATTTAAGTTATATACATACTTGTGCCCTTCCCTTCTCTTGATAATGATTCCATTCTCTGAAAGTCTTTTTAAAATAAGTGAAACCATAGACCTGCTGTAACCAGTTTTTCTTGCAATATACGATACATCAAAATAATCTTCATCAAGCAATGAAATAAGGATTCTACTACAGGATCTATCATAACCGAGCATGTTAATCAGATTTTTCAGTCTAGTAAATCCTATCATGGTTAAACTTCCAATAATTTTTGGAACTTAAATAAAAAATAATTATAAAAGTTTTTCTAGAAAATTACGATTTTAATTCAATTTCAATATGAATACCATCTGGAATCTGAATTCTCATCAATTGTCTGAGAGCCCTTTCATCGGCTTCAATGTCAATAAGCCTTTTGTGGATTCTCATTTCCCATCTTTCCCACGTTGCCGATCCATCACCGCAAGGTGATTTCCTTACTGGAACTACCAATCTTTTAGTCGGCAAAGGAACTGGGCCATGTAGCTCTACACCAGTCCTCTGAGCTATATTCTTAATCTCCAAACAAACATCTTCCACCTTTTTGTAATCGTTTCCAGAAAGCAATATTCTTGCTTTATATACCATTTAATCACCAAAAATTAAAAAAATTTAGGATGTCTTTTTTACAACATCCAGACACAGACCTGCAGCTACTGTAATACCCATATCCCTAACTGCAAACCTTCCTAGCTGTGGAATTTCAGCAGATTTCTCAATTACCATGGGCCTAGTAGGTGTAACCTTAACTATGGCAACATCGCCTGTCTTAATGAAATCGGGTTTTTCTTGCTTTGTTCCGCCAGTTTTTGGATCGAGTGTTTTGACAATTTCCGTTATTGTGCAAGCTACCTGTGCAGTATGCGCGTGGAAAACAGGTGTATATCCAGGACTTATTACAGATGGGTGATTCAAAACCACTATTTGAGCAGTAAATTCCTGCACAACAGTTGGTGGATTGTCTGGTCTACCGCATACATCCCCTCTCTTTATATCGTTCTTTGATATCCCTCTGACATTGAAACCTATGTTATCACCTGGTTCCGCCTTAGGCAATGGCTGATGGTGCATCTCAATACTTTTTACTTCGCCTGCCTTGTTTGCAGGCATGAATATTACCTGATCGTTAACGTTTAGAACTCCCGTTTCAACTCTTCCCACAGGCACCGTGCCGATACCTGTAATTGAATATACATCCTGAATAGGGATTCTTAAAGGCTTATCCGTGGGCTTTTCTGGGAGCTTTAATGAATCAAATGCTTGAACAAGAGTTGGACCTGTGTACCAGGGCATATTTTGGCTTGCTTTTACCACGTTGTCACCAAGGTATCCACTTATTGGAACGAAAGGGATATCTTTGTAAGCAACAGACTTAAGCAACTTTTCTACCTCAGCCTTTACAGCATTGAAAGCCTCCTGGCTAAATGGTGGTGTAGTTACATCCATCTTGTTAATCGCAACAATCATCTGTGGAACGCCAAGTGCTCTTGCTAGAAAAATGTGTTCCCTTGTCTGTTCCTGTACTCCTTCTTTTGCTGATACAACCAGAACCGCTGCATCAGCCTGAGATGTACCTGTAATCATATTTTTTACGAAGTCCCTGTGCCCGGGTGCATCGATAATCGTTATGTAGTACTTGGATGATTCAAATTCCTTATGAGCTACATCAATCGTAACGCCTCTTTCTCTCTCTTCCTTTAATCTATCCATTACCCATGCAAATTCAAATGTTGCTTTACCCTTTTCAGTGGCTTCCTTCCTATATTGCTCAATTATTCTCGCATCTATTGCTCCCGTATCCATGAGCAATCTACCTACCGTGGTAGATTTGCCATGGTCAACGTGACCTATGAACACTACATTCATATGAGGTTTATTTACCATTTTTTTCCCTCCAATTCTTCATTTAAATGTTTCAAAATCCTTATAACAAGCTCATATATAATCCTTTTTAGCTTTTATAAAAAAATATGGCTTTAAAGCCCCGCATAATAATTCTCATCATACGGTTCAGGCTTCAAGCCTTTTCTTTCTCTTATCTTCCTTACCACTTCAGGCTGCAGTTCTCTTGGTACCCTTTCGTAACCTGCATTTTCAGTAGACCATAGTACCCTACCGCTCGTTGCGGATCTTATTGCAGAAGCAAATCCGAAAAGTTCCGCCACGGGTGCTTTTGCTACTATCGATGTCTGGTAATCTTCCTGTTCAATGTTTAATATGACTCCTCTTCTTTGCTGCAATTCCCTTGTAACATTACCCACTTCTTCAGTAGGAACATTTATGAAAACATTCTGTATTGGTTCTAACAGTATTCTTTCCGCCTGGCATATGGATCCGTAAATTGCATTTCTAACGGCAGGTATAACCTGTGCAGGCCCCCTGTGAATGCTATCTTCATGAAGCTTTGCATCCACGAGCCTTACCTTTATACCGTAAAGCTTTTCATTTGCTAGCGGTCCTTTATCTATGGACTCAATGAATGCTTGTTTTACAAGTTCCATTGTTTCATTAAGGTACTGTATACCCCATGTCATGTCAAGAAGCATATTTGATCCTTTTATCACCTCGAACTTTCTTGCTTCATCACGATCCATACCGAGTGATTCCAGTTTCTTAGTTATTTCTTTCTTATCTTTGAATCTATCCCCTTGAGGTATATCACCTGACAAAATCGCCTTTATCACTTCTTCCTGAAGGGGTTCCACCTCTATGTAAAATTTGTTGTGTTTGTTTGGTGATTTTCCTTCGAACGGTCCACCTTTATGATCAACTGTTTCCCTGTACACAACTAATGGTTCAGAAGTTTCTATTTCCACTTTATAGTCATTGACAATTCTATAAATTGTTACTTCAAGGTGAAGTTCACCCATGCCTGAAATCAAATGCTCTCCAGTCTCTTGGTTGATTTCCACTTGAATTGATGGATCTGCTTTAGCAATCATTCTCAATACTTCTATTAACTTTGGCAAATCTTTTGTATATTTTGCTTCAATGGCCATCGTAACAACAGGATCAGAATAATGTTTCATAGGCTCGAAAGGATCTATGTTCTTAATAGATGAGACGGTTGATCCTGCTATTGCATCTTTAAGACCGACAATAGCAACAATATTGCCTGCTTTTATCTCATCCACTGGTATTCTGTCTGGTCCAACCATCATTGCAAGCTGTTGGATCCTGTAGGATCTCTCACCCATATCGGATATGTATAGTTCATCACCTTTTTTTATCGTTCCTGAGTATACCCTCCCGACTGCAATTTCACCAGCATGCTGGTCTACAATGATTTTTGTGACCATTATGACAGTAGGACCCTTGGGGTCTGCATTTAGAAGAGCCTTACCTACATCAGAATTTGGATCTCCTTTCCATATCTGAGGTATTCTGTATTTTTGCGCTTCGGATGGGTTTGGTATATGGTGAACTACCATATCAAGAACCACCTGATGCAGAGGTGCCCTTTTAGATAATGTTTTTTGATCTCCATTTTTTAGATATTCATAAACATCTTTGAATGTAATACCATTTTTTTGCATTGATGAAAGGCTTAATGCCCAATTGTTGAAAGCCGAGCCAAAAGCAACTGTGCCTTTCTCGACCCTTACAGTCCATTCTTCCTTCTTTTCCTGAGGTGCATACATTTTTATCAATCTGTTAACATCAGTTATTATCTTAGCAAATCTTTTCTGCATTTGGTCCGCGTCAAGCTTAAGTTCATTTATCAGCCTGTCTACCTTATTTATGAAAAGAACGGGCTTTACTTTTTCCCTCATCGCTTGTCTCAGAACGGTTTCGGTTTGTGGCATAACTCCTTCAACCGAATCTACGACTAGTATTGCACCATCCAAGGCCCTTAGAGCTCTAGTCACGTCTCCGCCAAAATCAACATGACCGGGCGTATCTATTAAATTAATAAGATACTCTGTTCCTCCAACATCATGGACCATAGAAGCAGCTGCTGCATTAATCGTTATGCCTCTTGCCTGTTCCTGCTCATCATAATCCAGAACAAGCTGCTTTCCTGCCAGATCTTCGCTCATCATTCCAGCACCAGCAATAAGATTATCACTCAAAGTTGTTTTACCATGATCTATATGAGCTATTGTTCCTATGTTCCTTATCTTTGTAATGTCATCCATAATTTTTGTTGCTCTTTTAATGTTGTCTTCTTTCCTTCCCACAAAAATCACCTTTACCTAGCTGAGGCTGCTATCCTCTCTATTTCCTCTTTCTTGTTTATTGCAAAACTAGACATATCGTAGTTAGATGCCTTAATTATTTCATCAGCAAGACATTCAAATATCGGTTTTGTATTTTTAAAAGAACATTGCATTGCACCTAGTGCTATATTCCTGACGGCGAGATCTAGTCTCCTTGAAGCTGAAACATCCACTGCTTTCGGGACAGCTACACCGCCCATTTTTAACCTTGTTACCTCTTCTCTCGGTGCTGAATTTTCCAATGCATTTACAAGCACCTGAAGAGGATTTTTCTTTGTTCTTTCATTTATAATCTCGAATGATTTCATTACAACCCTGTATGCACTCAATTTTTTGCCTGTATATTTTTCAGTTCTCATAAGATTGTTTATTAATCTTTCAACAATGTTCATTTCCTTTTTACCGAAGTGTTTTCTCCCGTAAAAACCATGGGTGTGAAATACAAACCTTGACCTTAAATTCATATATTTTACTAGGCTGGGATCCTTTATTGAGACTTCATCAGGATCATATTTCCCGAAAATGAGGATTTTATCCATACGTTTCACCTCACTGGTTTCTCCTTTCTGCCTTTTACAAGTTCTTTCAAAGATATACCATTAACCTTAACAACTTTATACCTCACACCCGGTATATCCCCTTTGGACCTGCCAAGCCTTCCACCAATACCTTCTATTACAACCTCATCGTGTTCATCAATGTAATTTATTGCACCGTCACCCGGTGAAAATGCTGTAACAACCTTCCCATTCTTTATTAATTGAACCTTAACAGCCTTTCTTATTGCAGAGTTTGGCTGTTTTGCCTCTATTCCTATCTTTTCAAGTACAATACCTTTAGCCTGTGGAGATCCTTCAAGAGGGTCACTTTTCTCCTTCAATTTAAGGACCCTTTTTTTGTAATATCTATCACTCCACCTAAGCTGTTGTCTTTCACGTTCTAATTTTTTAGCAGTATATAGACCATTTGCCAACTTTTATCACCGTCTCAAGATTTTTAAGTCTTAAATTAATAACCAGTATAAATACTCTACCATAGAATTTTCTATTATTTTTTATTTAAATAACTGATGAATTTTGAAAGTGGTATTCCATCATCCCATCTAATTATAAAGTTTCCGTCCTTGCTCATTTCAATCTTTGGCAGCAGATTATAAATAAGGAATAAGTTGCCATGAACAAGCATATTAGGCAAAGTGAAAAGTCTCCAGGGATCTCCCTTAATTCTTTTTAACCTGTATGCATATATAGGAAATATCCCGGCCTTACCAGTTATTTTAATATAATTTTCCGCCTGTTCCTGCGCCCTTCCGTTTGATTCTGCAAATCTTAATGTCTTGAATTTTGAGCTTTTTACTTCAATCGGGAATGAAAAATCATATCTAAGGGCTATTAAATCAACACCTAGAGATCCAGCAGCTCGAACCACCACAAAGGGATTTTCTATCATAGATAGATAATAAATTTTTTCTTTTTCGCAGAATGTATTTATGAATTTCAATATGAAATCCTTGTTCCCAGAAAGAATATTTCGAAGTTCTCTTTCGTATATATTACCAGGCATTTTAAACACCTAAATTATCAATATCAGTACCAATCAGGTCTGAAAGATATCTGTGTAATGATCTAATCCTTTCCACCTGTTTATGTAAATTCATCTTCCTGTAATCTTCTAGGATTTGCTCCAAAGTTATTTTTTTATCCTTTTTTATAAGGTTATCTGTATGGCAGACTATTTTTTCTTCAAGAGTCTCTGGCAACAAATCAGTCTCTTTAAGACCTAGGTTCTTTGCCTCTTCCGGATCTATACCTCCACCAACATGCCTTTTAATAATGTTTGCTAATTCTATAGGGTACCCTAGTTCCAAAACCATTTCTGAACCTATGATACCGTGGGATATTCCATTTTCCTTTATCCTGCCTATATCATGGAAAAGTGCACCGCATTCAAGAAGCGGTAAATCAGCGCCACATCTTTTGCCTATTTCCAAGGATAAATTAGCTACTGCAATACTGTGAGCTATTAATTTATTATCCATTCCCAAATTTTTCAAGACTGAAATGCATTCTTCTCTAGAATATATTTTAAGATTTTTACCGTGCTCTGATGGCACTACTCTCATTATTCCATTGAAATTCTTTTCAAGTTCCTTACCATTGAAATATTTATCAAGAAATATTGCTATTCCAGCCACTTCACTATGAGGTTGGTTTGTAACTGCAACATTGAAATCTACCATTTTATAAACTTCCATAGGAACTTTCTCAGATCCTACGATTATAAGCAAGTCCATGTCCCTTGGAATTTTTTCAATAACATTTTGAACAGGTTGACCATACATCGTTAAATGAACCTTTATACCTTCAAAATTCTGAATATACTTTTTCCAATGTAATCCTGATTGTATTTGAAACTCCCCTCCAAATCTGGATACAACGTCTTGAACAGATTTTTCAATGTTAACATCTTTGTTGGAAATTATCACTTTATCTGCGCCTAGCGCTCGAGAAACAAGACATACATGTGTTGTTACCCTTTTATCTCTGCCTGGTCTGTGGCCAAGTCTCAGCACCGTTATCATAGTCTATCCATTGGTGGTTTAGGATGATTTTTCTGTTTTTTTTCAATATCTAAAGGTATCTCTTTTTGCTTTGGTAGTTCCTTTTGTGGTTCTGTTAGTATTTTTATTTCAGTAGCCTTCATTAAAAAAACAGTGGAGAAAAATGAAATTATTGTCAGAACAATTGAAAATGCAATTAAAAGCTGGCCATTCATACTATTTGTTTGATTTCTAAAGTCTATGAAAATGAAAAGTGCAGCTAGGACTATTATTATACCGGAAAAGAAATTTGTAAAGGTGCTTGGAAACTTGAATACAACATGAGCAAACATTAAAAAGCCCGCGATTACAGCTAGAATTACAGGAGGAAGAAACTGAAATAGACCAAGATTGAACAAAAAAATGAAATACAGAGACACTGCCACTATGCCTATCAATATGCCAGATATGAGCCCGAGCGATGAACTGCTGTACCTATCTAACTTATTGAACATCATGCCTCAACCTTTTCAATGTTATGACCTTTTATATCTAAAATAGAACTCCTTTTAATTATGCCCTTAAGAAACGTCAAAGAAACATTAAGAGCAGTTTGAACATCCCCTATAAACACTGATTTTTGATCTCCCATAATTTTAAGTATTTTTTCCTCATATTTTTTTATTTCCCTATCGTTCATTGTGGCAATATAAATTATATCGGGCAACTCTATTATTGGTACAGTTATATTTATCTGAACGGTATCATAATATGCCCTGTAAGACTTTGTTCTCTGACCATTATCATATGTTATCCACTGGCTTTCAACTAATTTTATTTTTTCTAAATAGAACAACGCCCTTTTTCCCTCCTCACCATATTTTTTGGATAATTCCTCTTCAGTCATCCAACCCTTTATTAAATCTAAGAATATATTTTTCTTGATTTCAGTATCAGATGTATGAAAAATTCCAATCATATCGCTTACATCATTAATTCCTTTAATTTTGCTCATAATAATCTCAAGAGTATATGCAAAGGTTAAATATATATTTTGAGCTTATTATACCATATGATCCATTGCCTTATTGTAATAGAAAATGAAAACTCTGAAAAAATATTGAAAGCAATTGAACTTGAAAATGGCAATTTTGTAAAAGCAAAAATTAAGGAGAAAAAATTGATATGCGAAATAGAATCTAATAATATTAATAGCTTTTCTCGAACCATTGATGATCTTCTCCAGGCAATATCATTGTCATTGAAAATAATTGAAGAATAAACTTTTTAAATAACAAAATCTTAATGAAAAAATATGGAGCTTATTAGAAAAGGAAAAGTAAAAGAGGTATATGCATCAAGTGAGAATGAATTGCTTTTCATATTTACAGACAACATATCTGTTTTTGATAAAGTGATACCATCGAAAATACCTGATAAGGGCGCATCCCTTGCAAGGACATCTGCACACTGGTTTGAAATTGCAAACAATATGGGCATTAAAACCCATTTCATAAGGCTTGAAGAAATGAACAAAATATGGGTAAAGAGATTTTCCATAGTGAACAAAGGCGATATTAATAAGAAATCTTTCTTGATACCCCTTGAATTTATTACAAGGTATTATGTGGCAGGGTCAATGTTTGATAGGCTAAAATCAGGAAAAATAGGTAAAGAGGAGCTTGGAATAAAGAACATAAGATATGGTGAAAAATTGCCACAACCATATTTTGAGATAACAACAAAGTTTGAAGACCATGACAGGAACATTGATTTTAAGGAAGCTATGGAGATAGGGGGCATGAATAAAAAAGAGCTTGATGAAATAAGGCAATTGATATTAAAAATTGATGAAAGGATAAACAGGGATGTATTATTAAGAGGGCTTATCCATGTTGACGGAAAAAAGGAATGGGCATTAGATAGTGAAAGAAATCCTGTGCTTGTGGATACTTTCGGAACAGCTGATGAGGACAGGTTCTGGGATTCTAAAGAATACGAAAATGGCAATTTCATAGAATTAAGCAAGGAATTTGTGAGAAAACATTATAGGGATATAGGTTACTATGATAAATTGATGGAAGCGAGAGAAAAAGGTCTCAAGGAACCTGAAATTCCACCATTGCCAGAGGAAATGATTAAAAAAACAAGTATCCTATACAGGGAAATGTATGAAAAAATAACTGGAAAAAAATGGTAAAAAATTTTATTTCTTTCTTATAGATATTGCTATTCCAGCCACTACAATTACCACAGCAGCTACGATAATTCCTATAAGAATAAAATTCGTTGAAGATGTTGCTGGTGCCATAGGCAAGATGTTAATTGAGTTGTTTGTTGCTGTTGCGTAACCAGGTACCGTTATTGTACTAGATGGATCGTAAAGTATTTTCAGAGTGTAATTCCCGGAATTTTGGAATCCTGTGCTATTTACTTTTAACGAAAGAAGAACATTTAATGAGGAGTTATAATAGAATGTAGTAGTATTTGTTGCTGAATCATAAGTTCTATTCCATGTTTTAAGTGCAGTTGAAAGGGAAGTGAAATTTATTGTTGATTGGTTATTTATTCTATTCATCATATGGGAAAGCATTCCCATTGATCCTAAGTAATAACCGAAATGATTTATGTCATAGCCATTAATGTAAAAAGAATCTTTTACTTCAAAGGCTCTCCAAGACATGTTCACCTTTGTTTCACTCTTTGTTTTGTTGAAAATACCTGTTAGCCATAGATTTATTGATAAATTTTTATATATTATCATGGTGGTGTAATTAGCTTTCTTTGTTAAGTTGAAAATCACTGTCATATTATTTACAGTCACATTATGATACCTTGATTTCAGATATCCTTCCATAAAGGCAATAGCATGATCAGATGGATGATTGAATGTTTCTGAAAAACTTTCGTTTACGTAAGTTCCTTTAAGTTGATCAGAAATAGAGCTTCCATTCGGATATGTAAATATAAGCTTACTTTCTGATTCAAGGTTCACGTTTGCTAAATTCTTGTTTGGGTAAAGTGTAATTTTAAGCGTGCTCCCGTAAGCAGCAGGAATCATCAAAGAAAGCACTACTACTAGAATTGCAGATAGTGCAATTATTTTTCTCATATTTTATAGAAAAATAGCTTCAAATTTAAAGATTTTGGTACAATCATTTTTTGTATATTAACATGGCATCACCGAAGCTGTAGAATCTGTATTTCTTTTCTACAGCTATCTTGTACGCATTCATAATCCTTTCATAACCACCAAATGCCGTTACAAGCATTAAAAGAGATGATCTTGGTATATGAAAATTTGTTATTAAGGCATCAATTCCTGATTTGAATGTATATCCTTCTTTGATGAAAAGGTCAGTCTTGAATGCTCCTGGAAGCAATTTTCCTTCTGCTGAAGATGATTCAAGTGCTCTTACAACTGTTGTACCTACAGCAAAAAGCCTGCCATTTCTATTATTCAATGAAATTGCAGTTTCTTTAGGAATCTGGTAATATTCTTCATGGAGCTTTCCTTCAATTATTTCCTCTTCTCCTAGTGGTTTGAACGTGGAATAGGATATATGTAATGTTACAAATAAAATGTTCACTCCCTTCTCACTTATTTTTTTTATCAAATTATCTGTAAAGTGAAGGCCTGCAGTTGGTGCCGCAACAGAACCACTTATTTTTGAATAAATTGTTTGATACCTCTCCCCATTTTCAAGATATTCCTTTATATATGGAGGAAGGGGAACTTCTCCATATTTTTCAATTATTTCAGAAATGTCAGCGTTGAAATCTATTTTGCATATGCCTTCATGTTTTTCTCTAACTCTGCCTCTAAATTCACCTACAAATATATCAGTTCCGGGCCTGATATGTTTGCCCTTTACAAGTATTTCAGGATCATTTTCATTCGAAAGGAATAGTAGCTCAACCTTTCCACCCGTATTTTTATTACCCTTCACCCTTGCCCTTATTACTCTAGAATTGTTGAAAACAATTGTATCATTTTTTTCTAAATAGTTTACTATATCATAAAAATGTTTATGCTCTATGTTATTAGAAACTACCATTAGCCTGGAATTATCCCTTGGCTCAACAGGTTTCTGGGCCACGAGTTCCTTTGGTAAATAGTAATCATATTTTTCTATAAACATCCTTAAATCAAAATATAAAATCATATTTTAATTTTGGGTAAGTTTTTTCCATCATTGAAATTGATGGAATTCATTTATGATGATATTAAATGAAACGGTTGTTGATTCTGGAACTTTAAATTTTATTATTCTCGCATCAAGCTGGTGGAATTGACAAACTACCTTTATTTTTTTGAGACTTAGATTTTTTATGAGCATTCCTTTCCAACTTAATGTGTATGAATTTAAGATGATTTATCCTAAAAATAATTTTTGAATAATCTTTTATATATAAATTAAATATTAATATTTATAAAATTATTAAAAGCATTAGGAAATTTTTAAATATTGTCTTCTAATTAGGTATTGGTGTTTATAAATGCTCGAGGTAAGATTCCACGGAAGAGGAGGACAGGGAGCAGTAATAGCTTCAGAGATATTGGCAACCGCGGCATTCTATGAAGGTAAATATGTATCTTCATTTCCCTATTTCGGTGTTGAACGGAGAGGGGCTCCGGTAACTGCCTTTACAAGGATTGATTCAAAACCTATAAGGGTAAAAACACAGATTTACAATCCTGACCATGTGGTCGTATTGGATCATTCACTTCTTAACCTTGTAAATGTTACAAATGGATTAAAAGAAAATGGTTTGGTTTTAATAAACACGATTAAAGATCCAGAAAATTTAAACATACAGGCCAAAATTGTTGCAACTGTTAACGCTTCTGAGATAGCCCTGAATCATAGCCTTGGATCACATTCCGCACCGATTGTGAATACTGCAATACTTGGCGCATATTCAAAGGTAAGCGGTATAGTTAAAATTGATTCTATAAAGAAAGCTATTGAGGAAAATGTTTCCGGATTTATTGATAAAAATGTGGCATCCGCAGAGGATGCTTATAATTATGTGAAGGTGATTAAAAATGAATGATGATTTCCCTACACCGATCACGACTGAGCCAAGCAGTAACAACAAGACTGGAACTTGGAGAACGTTCAGGCCTGTAATAAAATACGAGAACTGCATAAGATGTATGATATGCTGGAAATTTTGTCCAGAACCGGCGATTATAATAGTTGATTCAAAAAAATATGCTGCAAAAAACGATGCAATAAAGAAACTAGATGCGCCAGAAATAAACTACGATTTTTGTAAGGGTTGTGGTATATGTGCAAATGAATGTCCTACCAAAGCAATAGATATGGTTTTTGAAGAATCGCTGGAGGAATGAAAAATATGAAAAAAATGTTGACAGGAAATTATGCATCAGCTTATGGAGCCAAAGTCTCTAAAGCAAAGGTAGTTTCTGCTTATCCAATTACTCCACAAACAACAATTGTTGAAAAAATTGCAGAATTCATTGCAAATGGAGAATTTGAGGGAAAATATATAAGGGTCGAAAGTGAACACTCTGCAATGGCATCGTGTATTGCTGCAGAAAATACAGGTGTTAGGACATTTACAGCAACATCATCGCATGGCTTAGCATTGATGCACGAGATGCTTCACTGGGCATCAGGTGCTAGATTGCCTATAGTAATGAGTGTAGTTAACAGATCTTTGGGACCACCTTGGTCCATTTGGAGCGACCAGCAGGACACGATATCTCAGAGGGACACAGGATGGATGCAGATTTATTCTGAAAATAATCAAGAAGTACTCGATTCAATAATAATGGCCTATAGAATTGCCGAGAACGAGAATGTAATGCTTCCAGCAATGGTGGTAGAAGATGCGTTTATACTTTCACATACAATGGAACCTGTGGATATTCCCGAACAGGTTGATGTGGACGATTTTCTTCCCGAATATAAGCCAAAATATAAGCTGGATGTTTCTAAACCTATGGGATTTGGTTCTTTGATTATGCCTGAAGGTCCTTTTATGGAATTTAAATACAAAGGTTATGAATCCATGAAAAATGCCCTTAGCATTATTGAAGAAACAGATTCATTATTCAGGAAGAAGTTTGGAAGGAGTTATGGTGGAGCTGTCGAACCTTACAGAATGGATAATGCTAAATTTGCACTTGTGATGATGGGAAGCACTGCATCCACTGGAAAGGAAGTTGTTGATAAGATGAGGGAAAATGGTCACGATGTAGGACTTCTCAGGATCAGATCATTCAGGCCTTTTCCAAGTGAAAGGTTGAGGAATTATCTTAAAAATATGAAAGGCGTAGGTGTTTTTGACAGAAGCTATACCTTCGGATATGGTGGAGCAGTGTTTAGTGAGGTAAGAAATACCCTTTACGGAAGCAAGGTGCCTGTTAAAGGGTACATAGGAGGTCTTGGCGGTAGGGATGTTACGATGAATATTATTGAAAAGATTTTCATGGATTTGATTAAAATGTCTGAAAGTGGGCAGGATAAAGATTATGAATGGGTAGGTTTGGCCGGGGACAAGAGGTGGTAACAGTGAAAAATTTAACAATTCCAGAAGAGGAATTAATGCTTCCTGGGCATACTGCATGCCTAGGCTGCGGTGCAACACTTGCGATGAGGTATGCATTAAAAGCCCTAGGAAAAAATACTATTGTGACGATTCCGGCCTGCTGTTGGGCTGTTATTCCAGGAGTTTATCCTGCAAGAACGCTAGAAGTTCCTTTGCTCTACACAGCTTTTGAGGTAACAGGTGCAGCTATATCTGGAATAAAAAATGCTCTTGAGGTCCAAGGAGAAAATGATACAAATGTTCTTGGTTTTGCTGGAGATGGAGGTACCGCGGACATAGGTATACAGTCATTAAGCGGTGCCGTAGAAAGAGGAGAAAATGTATTCTACATTATGTATGATAACGAAGCTTACATGAACACAGGCGTTCAAAGGTCTTCTTCTACACCGAGAGGTGCTTGGACAACAACTACACAGGTGGGAAAGGTGAGAGACTGGAAGAAGGAAAAGAAGAAGAACATGGTAGAAATTATGGCAGCTCATAACATACCTTATACTGCAACAGCCTCGATTGCCTACCCTGAGGATTTCATAAAAAAGCTAGAAAAAGGAAAAACGATAAAGGGTCCTAAGTTTTATCATGTTTACGCTACATGCCCGACTGGTTGGAGGATTTCACCAGCTAAGACTGTTGAAATTGCTAGACTGGCAGTAGAATCAAAGGTATTTCCGCTTTATGAGGTGGATCATGGCGTATATAACATTACATACATCCCGAAAAAGAATGTAACTGTCAAAGAATACATGCTCCAGCAGGGAAGATTCAGGCATCTAACTGAGGAAGAAATACAAGAAATACAGCAGGAAGTGGAAAACGATTGGAATCTTTTACTTGAAAAAGAAAAATGGACAAAGTCAATTAAAAAGGTGCAATAAAAATGGCGGATTACGAAGAGCTTCTTAGGGAGGATAATGAAAAGCATTTTTTACTTGGAAATGAGGCTATAGTGAGAGGAGCTTTAGAGTCAGGTGTAGGCGTAGCAGCGACTTATCCAGGCACACCTTCAAGTGAAGTAGGGGATGTTCTTTCAAGGATTGCAAAAAAAGCAGGCATATATTTTGAATATTCAACGAACGAGATCGTTGCCCTTGAAGTAGCTGCTTCATCAGCAGCATCCGGTATAAGGGCATTCACATTTTTGAAACATGTTGGCCTTAACGTGGCTGCGGATGCTCTCATGAGTATTGGCTATGCTGGAACAAAGGGCGGACTCGTAATAATGACAGGCGATGATCCATCAATGTTTTCATCTCAGAATGAGCAGGATAACAGGCATTACGCAGAAATGGCCTTTCTTCCTTTGATAGAACCTTCAAATCCTCAGGAGGCAAAGGATTTTCTAAAATACGCGTTTGACCTCTCTGAGGAATCAGGATCTGCAGTTCTTTTTAGAACTACAACAAGAGTAAGCCATCAGAGAGCTTCAGTTGCATTTGGGGGAAAAAGAGAAATTAAAAACAAAAGCCATTTCATAAGGGATCAGAACAAATTTGTTCTTGTACCTGCCAATGCTTATGTAGCAAAAAATAAACTGATTGAAAGGTTTGAAAAGCTTAAGGAATACTCTAATAATTCGCCCCTCAATGGAATTTATGGTAATGGAAAGGAAAATGGAATAATAACAGCAGGAGCAGCATATAATTCCGTAATGGATGCGATAAAAATATTAAACATGGATTTTGATATTCTCAAGCTAGGATTTTCGAATCCCATGCCTGAAAAAAAGATAATAGATTTTCTTAAAAATCATAAAATTGTTTTGATATTAGAAGAGCTAGATCCTTTTATTGAATCCAAGGTGAGAATCATTGCTCAAATGAACAATATTAATACGAAAATATATGGGAAAATTGACAACTACGTTCCTTGGAGTTATGAATTCAACCCTGATAGAATAATGGATGTAATCTATAAGGTATTCAATATAAAACATGATGTAAATACAATTAACCAGCATCTTAAATTACCCCCCAGGCCTCCGGTGCTATGTCCAGGATGCCCTCACAGGGCAACATTCTATGCTGTAAAGCTTGTATCAAAGCAGCTGAGGCTGAAGGATCCTATTTTTCCGAATGATATCGGATGCTATACATTAGGTATACAGAAACCTTACGAAGAAGCGGATTATCTTCTATGCATGGGTTCATCAATTGGTTCCGGATGTGGCTTTTCTAAGGTAACTGACCAGAAGGTAATTTCATTTATAGGCGATTCTACATTCTTCCATGCAGGTATACCGGGATTGATTAATGCTTTTCACAATGGTCATAAATTTGTTTTGGTGATCCTTGATAACAGGACTACGGCTATGACTGGTCATCAGCCTAACCCGGGTCTTCCTATAAACGGGATGCATGAAGAGGCACCAGAAATATCTATCGAAGAAATTGTAAAGGCTATAGGGATAAAATATGTAAAGACTGTAGATCCATATGACCTGAAGAGCACAATCATAGCAGTGAGGGAAGCTGTGAATTTTGATGGTATGGCTGTGGTAATATCAAAGAGAGAATGTGCTTTACTCAGGGACGCTGAAATGACAAAGAACAAAAAATGGGTGAGATATCATATTAATCAGGAAAAGTGCACTAGGTGCATGAATTGTATTCTTAACTTTTCTTGTCCAGCATTTTACATAGACAAAGACGGTGCTGTTTTCATTGATCCGGTACTTTGTGATGGTTGTGGTGTTTGTTCTCAGCCACAGGTTTGTGGATTCCATGCAATAGAGAGGGATGAACCATGAAAACGATCAACGTCACAATAGTAGGTGTAGGTGGCCAGGGAGTTGTTTCCGCAGGTATAATAATTGGAAACGCTACAACAAAAAAGAACTTAAACACAGTCATGTCTGAAATCCATGGGATGGCGCAGAGGGGTGGAATAGTTTCGGTTGATCTTAGGATTGGAGACGTTTACGGACCTATAATCCCAGACGGTAGTGTTGATTTAATTATAGGTTTTGAGGCTTTGGAGACAATCAGATCTCTTAAAAGAGCAAGGAACGATACTGTTGTAATAATGAACATGGAAAAAATAATACCATTTACAGTGAACATGGGCGAAGGCGAATATCCGGATATAGAAAAAATAATAAAAGAGAAAAATCTAAAAAATGTTGTTGGAATAGATGCAGTTTCTCTAGCTAAGGATTCCGGTAATTATCAGGCAGTGAATATGGTAATGACAGGTGCTGCAATGGCATCCGGAATATTACCCGTAGATGAAGAGGACATAGAAAATGCAATCAAGTCCATATTTCCAGAATTTTCTTGGGAATCAAATTTAAAGGCTCTGAGGCTGGGTATGGATCAGTACAGGCTCATCAAAGAAGCATATCAATAAAACTCTCTATTCTTATTTTTGTTCTTTCATCCAGAAGTCCTGGCCTATTTCCTTCTATGGTAAGTACGGGTACGTTAAGACTATCCTTAATTACATAGTCAAGGATCTGCCTGTGGCAAAAACTCTGAACATAGTGTATTATTCCATCTATCTTTCTATTTTTTATTTCTTTTTTGATATCCGTAATTCTGTCTTTTACTGAATAAGGGTATGTATATTTTATATATTTATCCACCCAATCAGAATCTGGAAATGGCATGGAAAATTGTCGTTGCACTTCGTTGAAAACAACATGCACATTATTTTCGTTCAAAAACTGATAAATATCTGTGAATATCGGTGGTACACCTATATAACCTATCCTCAATGTATAATTTATTTTTTCCCTTTGCATTGCAGATTCAAGAAATTTTTTTGCTTCCTCTTTATATTTTTTTATGTTTCCAAAAAAATCGCTTGTATTAACAAGATAATAATGATTTTCCAAACCTGTTACCTTATCTTTTACGGTCAGATTATCTATTTCCCATGCAATTTTCCTCGCTTCATTTACTTCCTTAACAATTTTTTTCAATTTTTCGTTATCCGCTTGAAGGATATCCATCAGTTTATGTATTTCTTCATAAAGCTTAGATCTCTTTTTGTCATAAGGAAATGAGAATGGGATTACCTTCATTTTTTTAAATTCCAGGAAATCTAGTAGGGATTCAGTGTTGCTGCAGTCTCCCCTCACCACCCCTATTACTGCGTCCATTTTTTCCTTAAGAGCAACAGAATAAAGACCTTTTATCCAGGAACAGGTATTGTATGGGAAGCCATCCACTTCAGCGCTTACAACATATTTTTCAGGATCACTTGCTGTTATGAATATGTTGTTAAGATCCTTAGGCAAATGGTTTCCAGCAAATATAGGTTCAATAGGAACTGTAGTAGTTAAACCAATCTTCATGGATTTAGGAAAAGTTCTCAAAAATTTATCCTTTTTTGAATTCAATGGATTATTGTAATGTTTCATATTTTGATAATTTTATCTTTAAACCGGAATCTATCAAACTAACTAGAGCATTTGAAATTATGAGAAACATGTTTTTTTCCAATAACATGTTTATATTGCATTTTCCATTATTGCACTTAAATTCAAAATAGAGTAAAAAGCTTAGATTGTCCTGTAAGTTCATAAAGAATAGTTTGGCTAGATCACCAAATCCTGGAATTTTTTTGTTTATTTCAGAAATGTTTATTACTTTAGGTCCTTGACCCTCGTCAGCTAAAAATTGTATCTGATTTATGTCAAGACTAATGTTTTTTATTATACCCTTTAAATCTTCTCCATTATAGTCGATACTCAATTCTAGCGAGACAATTCCTGTTTTTATTGAAAAATCACGAATAAATTTCAGTGGATCCCTTGCATTGCCTATACTTTCCACTCTAAAACTGTTCAATCCTAAGATGTCATAGTGATTTTTAATTACGTTTAGAATTCTCGTGGTTACTTCTTTTTCAAATTTTGTTGAATATTGATCAATATAGTAAATCCTTCCGCCTTTTATTATAAGAAATGGAAGATGGTATGAACCTTCTAAATTAAAAAGCCGGCCATTCTCGGTTTTATCATAGAGATCATCCTTGATCTTGGAAATATCTGGAAAACTTAACCAAATAAAATATTTATTTTCATTGAATTTTAGATTATTTTTAATAGATTTTATTTTAATTTCCGGATATTTAGGGGAATTTTTGTCCACTACCAGAAATACATCCATTGACATAACATCATTGTACACAATAGCATTATCTATCAGGTCCATTAACTGAGGTAAATATTTCAGATCTTTTGAATAAACAATCTCTTTCTGGAAAAATTCTTTATTTAAAGGTTCAAATGAAAGATCATTCTCTTTAATCTCTTTATGTTCTAAATTTAATTTTTTTATTTTAGACAAGGCAATATTTCCCCCTGAGAGATTTATTTTATTTAAAACAGTAAGTACATCCGGTAAAAATCTTTCTTCGTATATCCATTTCACTTTACATATTTTATTTTCACAAACACCTTCAAAATAAGAAGGAAAGGCAAATCTGTCAGATATTTCTTTAAAAGCATCAAATAAAGAGATGGATGGTATCTGAAAATTTTTGGTCAAATCATCAAAAGATAAAGTGTAATTTGTTTTATCGTATTTAACCATAAACTGATTTTCTTTAGGTTCGAATGAAAGTCTTTTTAAAACACCTTTCATGTTTGGACCATCATATGGTATTAAGATTTCAATTTCATAAAAAGGTTCATCCACATATCCATATGTAAAAATATCAGGTAGAGGTTCAGATTCTGAAATTTTCTCTATCCTGAATGAATCAGGTCCATAAAATTCAGTATAAGCGTTCTGAATTTTAAGCAAATTTTCAGTAACGTCATTTTCTTCTTCAACACTATATTGAAAGACATAATACAATCTTTCATTTCTGTTCAAAATTAGAGGAAACATCATACCTTTTTCTATAGATCGGAGATTTTTCCCATTCAGTATCTTTTTCATATTTTCGTTTCCCATTGTTTCTCCAGTAAAGCTTATCCAATAAACGTCTTCATTTTTGTTAAATTTAAGCCCTATATCCTCTCCTTCCAGCAAAAGGTGTGAATAACCGGGATCATTTTCTGATACTAGAAAATAATGCTCTCCCTTTGTGAAATCATAGTATACAGATTTATTCTTCAAAATATATTTAAAATTTTTTAATTTAATATCCAATGAAATAGAAAAGACCGCTTGTTTTTCAAAAAGTTCTCTATTTATATACTCATCTTTTAAGGAATGATATTCACTATATTGATCCATTTATTCTTCACCTCTAATCGCAATTTCGGTAACACAAATTATATATTTAATGATAGTTAATATACTATATAAATATTCTCTTGTTTCCGCTGCAATTAAATTATTGCTTTAAAAACTTAATATTTCAATCAAAACAGTAAAAAAGAAAAGTTTATTATGAAAATATTATTTATATTTCAAAAATTTATGAAAATTAAAACATTCAAATCGATGTTCATCATTGGTGAGAGAAAATTATTCGAATCTCTCTCAGATTACATTAAGTTGGAAAAAGATGCATCAAAAACAGAAACAGAAATGTTTTTATGCAACAGGGAAAACTTTTCATCTCTTAAAGAAAAAATTAAGAAATATGAAAAAGAAGGGGATGAAATAACATTTGAACTAAAAAGCAATATTCTTGAAGGTGCTATTAGTCCAAGCCTTCTTGATACATTTCTTGATCTAATTGAAAAATTTGATAACATTCTTGATCTTTTATATTTCATAAGCAGGGAAATAGCTCGATTCCATCTTTTTCTTCAAAGGGACAAGAATGGAAATGAAAAGATAATTTGTGAATTCTACAAGAAATTTGTAAGCATAATAGAAGTGCATCTTAAAGCTCTTGACCAGCTTGAAACCATGCTAAATACAAGTTCAGAAACCGATATAATTAAAGCATGGTCAGAAATAATCAATTTTGAAGAGAATATAGATGACGTTAAAGACAATTTACTTGATACAGTTTACTCAGAATCAGGATCCTTGCACTATCTAATCTTTATACATCTTGTTGAAATAATCCACAAGCTGGATGATTTACTTGATACTGACAGGGATATTTCTGAACTTATTCTTAATGTAGTGTACACAATCAGTAAGTAGTATCTTTGATTTGCTTTGATATTATGTCACATCTGTCTGAAATTATACCAGATAGATATTTCATATAATTTTCCACAATTGATATGTCATTTATCGTCCAAGGAGCTATTTTGAATTTACTATCCAATAAATTTATTGATTTCTTAATTATTTTTACATCAGGTAGAAAATACTCAATTCTATTTTCAGTCAAAAAATTGTACATTGACGGGAATGGAAGAATTAATTCAGAATTTTCATCATAATCAAGGCCTAAAACGTATTTTTCAGAATAAGATCTTAATTCAGAAATTGACTTGGGATCAAATGATATGAAAACGATATTTTTATAGTATTCTCCAAATCTTTTATGTAAAATCTCAGGTAAAGCATCATCGTATCTCTTACCCTTTTCATCTATTGTTTTCAATTCAACATATATCTTCTTATTACTGAATCTTTTTATTACTTCTTCCAATGTTGGAATTAAATCATTGCCTAAGTAAATTTTCTTAATTTGAGATAATGTTAATTCGTAAATCTTTGAATCAATCCCTGCTAATCTTTTAAGATCAAAATCATGGAACACTATTGGTACATTATCCAGCGTCAGGTGAACATCAAGTTCTATTGCATCCGCACCATTTTTGAACGCATCGTCAAATGATCCAACTGTATTTTCAACATGTTTCAAAGGTAATCCTCTATGACCAACTATCTCCATGTTTTACATTATATGAATAAAAAATAATAAACATTTTGAAAGGTATTATCTCCATTAAAAAGTCAGTATAATATTGATTCTAGAGTTTTGCGTTAATTTAATTTATAATACAAAATAAAAATGTAACGTTAATAGGAGATTTACTTTATCATAAAAAAGGATTCGATTAAATAGTTTATTACTTAAAAATTATTTCAAAAGTCTTTAATTTACATATTTTTGGCACTATTATTCATTGTTAGGGATAAAATTAATGCAAAACTTGAGATTGATTAAAAGCTTTCTTAACCTTATCTGGCACTTATTTAAAAATATAACAATTTATTGGAAGGGAAAAGTCGCTAAGTTTATTATATACATTTTTAATCTTTAAATTATGACAAAAAATTACATAGTTTCTATAGATGTTGGTACGACCGGTACCAGATGTATAATTTTTAACGAGAACGCTAAAATTGTTTCCAAAAGTTATAAGAAGAACAAGTTAATTTATCCGCATCCAGGATGGGTAGAACAGGATCCCTTTGAAATAATCGAAAATGTAAACTATGTTGTCAAAGAAGCCATAAAAATTGCCAAGGCGGAAATGGGGGATATAATTTCCATCGGAGTTACAAATCAAAGAGAATCCATAGTTTCTTGGAATAAAATTACAGGAATGCCATATTACAATATCATTTCTTGGCAGGATACAAGGACAAATAATATTTGCAGTAATTTAATAGAAAATGATTATGAGAAATTGATTAAAGGTAAATCCGGTTTGTCTATAAATACCTATTTTTCAGCTCCAAAAATAGAATGGTTGAATGAAAATATTGAGAAATTTAGGACTGGCATTGAAAAAAGTGAAGCATATGTTGGAACAATAGATTCTTGGGTAGTATGGAATCTTACGGGAAAAATTTTTGCCACGGATTATACGAATGCATCAAGAACCATGCTTATGAATTTGAAAAAATTAAACTGGGATGCTGATCTTTTAGACATTTTCAAAATACCCGAAAATATTTTGCCTGAAATTTTTCCATCATCAAATAGGGGTTATTTTGGTTTTACCAAAAAGGATGGACCTTTCAAGGAAAATATTCCAATTTCTGGAATAATAGGTGATCAGCAAGCATCGCTCCTCGGTCAAGCATGTTATGAGGAGGGAATGGTAAAAAATACCTATGGTACCGGATCTTTTATTCTTATGAACACTGGAAAAGAGATAAAATATTCTAAACATGGTTTGATAACTACATTAGCATTTGGTGATGGAAAAAATGTTTCTTATGCCCTTGAGGGTTCCATAGCTTATACAGGCTTCGTCATAGAATGGTTAAAGGACAATCTTGGATTACTTGATAAGGTTGAAGAAAGTGAAAGATTATCATCTTTGGCTGGAAGTTCAGACGGTGTTTATTTCGTTCCATCCTTTAGCGGTCTTTATGCCCCATACTGGGATATGGAAGCGAGAGGCCTTATAATAGGGCTTACCTCTTTTACAAAAAAAGAGCATATAATCCATGCTGCCTTGGAAAGTATAGGATACCAGACCAGAGATGTTCTTGATGCGATGCAAAAGGATATTGGAAAAACAATAACTGAGCTCAGGGTAGATGGTGGTGCTTCTGAAAACAATTATTTACTGCAGCTCCAATCTGATATTCTTGGCATTGATGTAATACGTTCAGGTATTTTTGAAACAACAGCACTTGGAGCGGCTTTTTCAGCAGGAATTGCAATAGACTACTTCAAAAAAGATTTGTGGAATTACTATTCCATTGATGAGATCTTTAGGCCTAAAATTTCAAAACAAGAAAGAGAAAAAGCCTATTCATTTTGGAAAAAAGCTGTTAATAGATCCAAAAAATGGTTAAAAACCGTAACTCCTTAAATTTTAGGTAATATGTCAATCTTTAATTTTGAGA
>JBMFSK010000006.1:6687-32108 GCA_049967595.1 Thermoplasmata archaeon | reverse complement strand
GGCAGAGGATGAAAAAGAATTAAAGAATCAGATTAAATAATTTTGTCCCACTTCCGTGATTTCAAAATATCAAAATTAATATTCAATGAATACATGCACCACTCGGTGAAATAAATGGACCTAAATTCGAAATTTTCTGATATATCGAAAGTGCTTAAGGGGTCGGCAGTGAGAGAACTATTGAAATATGCAGAAAAGCCAGATGTCATCTCATTTGGCGGGGGTATGCCTAATCCACTTTCATTCCCTATAAAAGACATAGAAGATATAGTTCAATATATATTTGAAAATTATGGCACTAAAGCTTTGCAGTATGGATCCACTGAAGGGGTAGAGGAGCTGCGAGATCTTATATCAAAGCGTCTGAAATCTAAATATAATATTAATTCAAAAAAAGAAAATATAATAATGTTAAATGGAAGTCAATCAGGCCTTTATATGGTATCCAAAATTTTTCTCAATAGAAAAGATTACCTTATAAGTGAAGCACCTACATATGTTGGTGCAATTGCAGCATTTAATGCCCAGGATCCATCTTGGCTGGCAATAGATCTTAAGAATGATGGCATGGATCTTATACAGCTGGAAGACAAAATAAAAATGGCAATTGCTCAAGGTAAAAGTCCCAAGTTCATTTATGTTATACCAACATTCCAGAATCCTGCAGGTTTGACATGGTCCATATCTAAAAGGAAAGAACTTATTGATATTGCAAAAAAATATGACCTGATAATTTTTGAGGATGATCCTTACAGTGAAATAAGATTCTCTGGAGACTTGGTACCTCCTATAAAATATTTTGATGATGATGAACGCGTTATATATATGGGAACATTTTCTAAAGTATTGTCACCAGGAATAAGACTTGGATATATTTTGGCAAACACTGAAATTTTAAGAAAGATAGCGCTTCTTAAACAGGGTGTAGACCTCTGTACAAATGTGCTATCCCAGTATATGGCAATTGAATACTTAAAACGTGGAATTATTGATAAGCAGGTTCCAAAAATAGTTGATCTTTACAGAAGAAAAAGGGATATTATGTTGGATGCCCTTGAGAAATATATGCCCAAAGGAACCACTTGGACTAGGCCTAATGGAGGTATGTTCCTCTGGGTTACTGCGGATGGAAAAGTTGATACAGAAAAACTTTTGGAAAAAGCACTTGATAAAAAAGTTGCATATGTCGTTGGAAGCGCTTTTTATCCTGATGGTCGCGGAAAGAATTCAATGAGGCTCAATTTCACATATTCCAAGGATGATGATATTGTAGAAGGAATAAAAAGATTAGGAAATGCAATTAAAGAGGAAATTTCCTAATCTCTTACAATTTTTTCTAAAAACTTTATTTCATTCTGTATATCGTTTAGGTCTACCATCTCCACGGTTGTATGTGTATATCTAATTGGGAAACATATAGCTAGCGAGGGTATGCCAAGTTCAAATGTACCAGCCGCATCCGTGCTTCCACCTGTTGCTAGTTCCTGAAATGGAATGCCATTTTTGTTTGCTATATCCATTACCTTTTTTCTTAATTTTAAAGAATTTATTCCCTTTGCATCAATGAACCTAAGCACAGGCCCTTTCCCCAGTGATGCGGGACTTAAATAATACTCAACCTTGGGTTGATCAGCAGCGGTGACACTGTCTACGGCATATAATTCATCTATATCCTTTTCTATTATGGCCTTTGCGCCTCTTAGACCTGTTTCTTCCTGGACTGTGAATATGAACGTTACCTTCTTGTTTAACTTAACTTTTGATAGATTTTCGAGTAACATTATCAAAATAGCACAGCCTGCACGATCATCTAAACCTCTTGACACAATATACCTATCCTTTAGTTCATTGAACTGTTTTACCCAGCGGACAGGGTCTAGAATGTTTATGCCCATGGATTTTATTTCCTCCAGAGAATTAGCACCTACGTCAAGATAAAGATCATCCACAGGTACAAATTTGTTCATTTCATCTTCCCTGGAAATATGAGGTGGTTTTAATCCTATAACGCCATTGTATATTTTACCATCCTGTGTTAATATTTCCATTACCTGGCCATATAACATCCTGGCATCAACTCCACCGAGTCTTTTTATTTTTAAAAATCCAGAGGGCTCAATGTATGAAATTACAGCACCTATTTCGTCCATATGTGCCATTAAAGCTATGTGCTCTTTTCCAGAACCAATGGTCAGATAAACATTCCCAACCTTGTCAACAACGGGATTTCCAAACTTCTTTAGATATTCTAGAATTTTATTTCTGATTCCATCCTCATAGCCGCTTACACCAAATGTAAAAAGCAAATCCTTAACCAATTCTTTGAATTCCATAAAATCACCTTTCCCTACATATGATTTTTGTTTAATAATTTTATCTAGAATTTTAACATGTTATTAAATATATTCGGAAACAATTTTTCCACATCTATTTCAAAAACAATTATTGGGTTTCCAAGCTCAAACTTTTCTATTATTTCAGGGTGCAATTCACCAAAAAATCCCGCCTTTTCAGAACCAATTATTAAATCAGCCTGCCTTCCATCTATAAGAAAGGGATTTTTTCCTTCAGAAAAATTCATCTGCTTACTCAAGCTTTGGAAAAACTTTCCTACCAGACCTTTTATTTCTGTGAAAGAAGCATTGGCACTTATTTCAACGCTGCCTAGATGAATGGTCTCTTTTTTGTCGTATATTTCCCCTAGTTCAAAAATTTTCTGAGGTAAATTTCTGTGTTTATTGTTTTTGAGTGTTTCCAAAAGCATAGGGATAAGCCAAGTTCTGTAAATATATTGATCTTCTATGACGGGATTAACTATTCTCTGTGACTTTTCTTCCTTAATGTTAAAGACTTCAAAATTTCTTTTATTAGAGGTGAAGATCAGGTTTATGACCTCAATATATCCGAGACCTGTCATTATTTTCCTTATTCTTTCTTTTGTGATTTCAACATCCGATTCAAGTCCCATTGAAAATTTATCTGGTTTTTTTCTTTCAATTTTATTAAAACCATAGACCTTTGCTATATCTTCAATGACGTCTACTGGATGCATAATATCTATCCTGAAAGGTGGAATTTTTACATCGATGGAATCTTTCTTGATTGATGTTTTATACCCCATAGACTTTAGAGCATCAGAAATATCATCATCATTAATGTTGAAACCAAGAACACTTTCTACCATGGATTTTTTCAAGGATAACTTTTCAAAGCCAAGATTAGGAAGTATTATATTACCATCAGGATAATTTACGTTCACACTGAAATTATTTTTTGAAATCTCATTCAATGCAGTCACTGTAAGATTAAGTGTATTGATCACTGTGAAAAGATCAATACCTGTTACATCAATGAATAAATTTTTTGTGTTTTCCGTCAATTGAGTAAGTTTTCCATTTATTATTGGTGGAAATGAAAGTACTTTTCCAGAGGAATCTATAATCAAGGGATATTTTTCGAAATCTTTTATCAAATACCCGTATTCAATACCTTTCGGGTGCTTTTCAATTATTTCTTTCAGGTTCATTTTTTCATCCAAGCCTAAAGGTACAAAAGAAAATTCTTCCGGTGAAACAGCGATGTAATTAAAAGGAGGCTTTACCTTATCAAAATCATGTATACCTATTGCAATTTTCTTTCTATTCCTTCCCACGCTCAAATGCAATTTTTCCTGCAAATCCATAACATTTTTTATTGTTTCGTTATTTAGTTCTATATCTTTTATTAAAGCTGCCCCGATATAAGGTCTAACACTTAAAACACTTCTATCAACATTCAAATCTATTTTTGATTTTTTCACTTTGTAATTTCTTTCTTCCTTGTACTTGAATTGCCTGATTGCTCTTGAAAGCCCAAACATTGAATAGAGATCCGGTCTGTCAGGGTAAAGTTCAAGATCCCAGGATGTTTCATCATCCCTTTTTATGTCTACAGCGAGAGCTTCAAATATGTTTTCAATAGCATTTAATTCAATACCTGTGATATCCTTTAGCTTTATTTTATCAACTTTTATTACAACCATGCGATTTTAAAATATTGCTAGAAACTATTTTAAATTTGTCATATCGACATAAAAAGATTTTATTTCGTACTCTATGTCAATACTCTTTTCCATGCTGATGTAATCTTTAAATCTTGGCGCTCTCTTATCAAGGATTATTGCAATACCACGATCTGAGGAAGATCTAATCATTCTTCCAATGGCCTGAACAATCTTTCTGCCTGTAGGGCCATGAACAAGGTATCTGTATACTCTGTCCCTGACCATTTCCTGGGAATAGTAAAGTTCCATTAGTTTTTGTTTAGCTGTAGGTTTCGGGTAAGGGATTCCTGCAATTACAATTATCTGAATTTGACCGCCCGGGAAATCAATTCCCTCACTTATTCTGCTTCCGAAGGCAGAAAAGAAAACTCCCCCGTGATTTTTAAACATGTGCAGATTTCTTATAAACTCCTTTTGTGTAATGTTTGGTGTTTCCTTGTAAAAGTTTCCGAAAAAGCTAATATCCATATCAAGGATTCTATTCATCAGTTTGTAGCTTGGAAAAAGTACAAGCGTATTGTATCCAAGGTTTATTATTTTCTCTATCGCCTTTGCCATTCTTTCTAGTTCTTCGTTATTTTTTATATCGTCAAATTTTGTGGTTACACTATCGTTATAGTATACCTTCAGATTTTCTTTTGGAAATGGAGAAGGATAAACTATTTTCTTGGCTTTTATATCCTTAAATATTAAAGATTCGTATTCATCAAGTGGTCTCATTGTGCCTGACATATGAACTGACGCATAAACGTTCTCTAGTACAGCTGTTATTGGTTTTGGGTCTATTGCAAACATTTGTAATTTCAACTGATCTTCTTTTGTTATTATTCTTGCAACATCAATCTCTTCGTTCGAAAAAAATTCAAGTAAAAATGATCCAAGGTTTCCAACAAACGATCTTGGTATCTGGCCTTTGTTAAGCTTTTCTTTCCTTATTATTTCACCATAATCATCAAGGGTGTTCAAAAACATTATTAGATCATCATTGCTAATGTCGAAAGCATTAGAAAGCATATTCATTAAATAATTCTTGTTTAAAGGTGAATCCTCTTTATCCTTTAGCAATTTTTCAGCAATGTCGTTCAGATTTTCCCTCAAAATTTCTACAAATTCTGAATACTTAATTCCGAATTTGTTATTGTCGCCATAATCCTTGATTTCCTTATCCACATAGGATAGCGATTTGTAAGTTAACTGTATGGATCTTTGGTTTCTTGCAAATTCTGGAAGATTGTGGGCTTCATCTACTATTACAATAACACGGTCCAAATTGATATCCGTCCAAGAAAGTAGCCTGGACCTTATGAAAGGATCAAAAAAATATATGTATGGCATGAGCAATATATCAGCTTCTGAAGAAAGTGATTTCATGGCTTCATATGCACACACATCATCCTCCATTGATCTGTCAACAAAATCTTGGGCGGTCAAGATATTCTCTTTTGCATATAATATGACATTTTTACCTTTCTCTAAAAAATTTTTGTAGTAAGGGCAAGCATCTAAATCACCATTTTCGAAATCTTTTCTTTTCTTGGTGCATGTTAACAATAATTCCTCAGGTGTAGCATCCATTAATTTATCTTTTAAAGAAAGTAAACAAAATGTATTCCTGCCCTGTATAGGGGCTAAAACAAACTTATATTTCTCTCTCAGTTTCCTGGATTCCTTTATTACCTGCTCCTGCTGTGAATTTGTCCTTGTTAGATAAAAAATTTTGAGATCATTTTCTAAAGCAAAATCTATTGTCGGGGCCAAAACTGCAATAGTCTTTCCTATACCTGTAGGCGCTTCAAAAATAAAATGGCCTTTTTTCTGTAGCATTTCTTCTACATCTTTTACTATTTCATTCTGATATTCCCTGTAAGTGTATGGAAAAAACTTCATTTCCGTTCATCTTACCCAGCGCCGCGGGGGAGATTTGAACTCCCGCTCCCTTTTCAGAGAACCAGCTCTCAAGGCTGGCGCCGTAGTCCGCTTGGCTACCGCGGCCCAAAAAAAGAATGGGAAATTATATAATAAATCTTTTCTTTATAGGAGATCTTCAAATTCTTTTACAAGTTCAGGGTATTTTTTCTGAACTGCATCAAGTAAGCTTTTAACTGAAATAGATGTTAATTCAACTTCTGATATTGCATCCACAAGTTTGTTTAATGTTTCATCCGATAGCATTGAAAGTTTTTCCTTAGCAAACCAGTTTCTTAGGTTCTTCCTTTCAAATTTTTCTCTTACTTTTTTCTCATAATGTTCTTTCAGGAATTCTTTTGAACTATCAGAGGATTTTATTGATTCATATGCAGCCTCAGCAGAAAGTTTTCCTGTAATGCAGGCATTTGAAATACCACCACCAGTGATGGGGTCAATCAACCTCGCAGAATCACCAACAAGCATTACATTATCCGTTACAATGCTCTGAGGTATCTGGCAGGTTGAGACAGCTCCTGTAATAAGCTCTATTGTCTTTCCTTTTTTCAGTCCAGGATGCTTCTCAATAAAATCATCTAGATATTTCTTTACCTCTCCAGGGCTTTTCAATTTGTTCAGGGCAACTCCAATACCAACATTTGCTTCATCAGAGTCCTTAGGAAATACCCATACATATCCCCCTGGTGCACAGCTGCCTAGGTAAAAATCAGTAAAATTTCTATTTAAATCAATACCTACCATTCTGTATTCCACGCAGGAAACTATATCTCTGTCTTTCACCATGGTGTTGATTTTCGCCCATCTCCCTACTTGGCTTTCAAAGCCATCAGCGCCGATTATTATTTTTGCCTTTACATCAACGATTTCACCCATTTTTCTTATTTTTGCTCCAATAACTTTTCCTCTACTATCTTTAATTAAAGAAATGGCAGGGCTCTTTACCCATATTTCTGCTCCTTCTCTCGCAGCAAGTGCAGCAAGATACTTGTCAAATTTGTCTCTTTCGATTATGTACCCAACTTCATTTCCAGCTTTTGCTGCTGAAAGTTTTATGAACGTTTTCTCATCTGGCGGATATATTCTTGCTCCTTCGACCTCATTTGATATCCATGATTTTTGTGGTTCAATTTCCACCTCAGGTAGCCAAGTTTTTGAAATACCCTCGCCACATCTAACGGGAGAACCAATGTCCGGTCTCTTTTCAACAAGCAAAACTTTAAGACCTTTTCTTGCTGCGAACCTTGCAGCAGTGCTTCCACCTGGGCCGGCTCCGATTACAAGAACATCATATTCGAATGTTTTCATTTAAACCACTCCGCAGAAATTGCTCCCATAGGGCATACTCTTATGCAAAAGCCGCATTTTGTGCAAGCATTTTCATCAATCAATATTTTTGTCTCATCAAGGTACATGCAGTTGACAGGGCAAGAACCTACACATGCCCCGCAGTAGTTGCACTTGGAAGTGTTCACTTCCATGTTCTTTCACGCTCCTTCAGTACCTACGACATTTCCATGTCTTTTTCTATATTCTTCAAGCGTCATTGCATATTTCTTTTCAACTTCGGTCCTGTAAACAGGTCCAGAATTATACGCGCAAAATGGTATTATCCTTCCATCTGGTGTAGCATAATGAATTACGCATCTCTTCAGCCTTTCAAGATCAAGGTTGTATTCATCCTGAAAATGCATTGCACCAATGAACAAAGAATCCCAATGCAATTTTCCCAGAGAATCTTTTGTACCTTCCTTGAAAACGTCAAGAATCTCTTTTATTTTAAAGTGTGAAGGTGCCTGGCTACTATCATAATATTTATTGAATATCCTGTAAAGATAAGGAATTGAGAAAATCTTTGATTTTCCATCGAATTTAGATTCAAGAATCTTTGGTTTTAATTCTTCAATTAGACCATCAACATCAATAAACCTGGTAATAGGTATAACCTTATTTTTATCGTAATCCATGAAGACATATGTTGCCGTTCCACAATGGGGATGGGATGTAAAAGCTACATAAGGATGTTTTAGCACCTGTGATGCCAGCTCTGAAAATAATGCTGCCACAGGTATAGGGAAGAAGTCTTTTTTCTCGAAATAGTTTGTTTGTTTAACTAGATCTATTATCATATCCCCTTGAGTATATCTGCCCACAATTAATTCATCCTGGGGGATCCTACCTGCAAAAGAAACAGGCTGGAAGTTAACTGATCTTACAACATCCAGATTCTTTAATCCAAAATCTATGATCTGACCTACTTCATCATCGTTTACGCCCCTAACTATCACAGGAACAAGAACAGTAGCCAGTGGCTTGGGCTTAGTATGTCTGAGATAATCTATGGCCTGCAGCTTCTCCTTCAGGAAACCAGGTCTTCCTCTTGTTTTAATGTACGTTGTTTCTTTAAAACCATCAAACTGAAGATAAACTGTGTGAAGACCGGCATCGACCATTTTTTGGGCAAAATCTGGTTCGTGAGCAATTCTGACACCGTTTGTAGCTACCTGTATCTGTGCAAATCCTAGCTCTTTTGCCTTTTTTATTACTTCTAGGAATTGAGGATAGATTGTTGGCTCTCCTCCTGCAAACTGAACAGCAGGCGTAGGTACGGGCTGTTCGTTTCTTAATACCTCCATCATATGAACTATCTCTTCAAATGAAGGTTCATAAACATAACCAGCAGCATTTGCATTTGCAAAGCATATAGGGCATTTAAGGTTGCATCTGTTTGTAAGGTCAATATTCGCTAATGAAGTATGGCTGTAGTGAAGTGTGCAAAGACCGCAGTCATACGGGCAGTTTGAGCCATTTATCTGCGGATTTTTAACTCCTACTCCATCAAATGCAAATTTTTCGAATCTGAGATATGTTTCGACATCACCGAAATAAACGTCTTTGAATTCCCCATGTTCTGGGCATCTCTTCTTATACATAACTTTTCCATTTTCCTCATAAATCGTAGCAGGTATTACCTTCTTACAAACTGGGCATATGGATAGCGTATCTTTCGGTAAACCTGTTTTTAATTTTGAAGGTTGTATTATATACATGAGCTTACACCTTATCTAAGTTTCATTAAAAAATTTAATATAATGATTTTGTCTATTTTTTAGCTACAATTCTTGAAGAAGGGCATATGTCGTTAAGAGGGCATATATCACATCTAGGATTAACGGGCTTACAGACATTTTTTCCAAATTCTACCATAATTCCATTCAATATCTTCCAGTATTTTTTGTCAATTATCTTTTCAAGTTCAATCTCTGTTTCCTCAGGTGTATTGGTTTTTACCCATCCTAGCCTGTTCGAAATTCTGTGAACGTGTGTATCTACAGCAATATAATCCTTGTCGAAAGACATTGATAATACTATGTTTGCCGTTTTAGTTCCTACCCCAGGCAATTTCATGAGAAGATCCTTTTCATCTGGAACTTGACCACCATATTCTTTTATAAGAATGCGTGAAATTTCCCTTATTCTATTTGCCTTTTCATTATAAAATCCTATTGGTTTTAATATATTCTCAAGATCTTCAACGTTTGCATTTGCTATACTTTCTAAATCAGGGTACTTTTCATATAGCTTATTGGATACTTTTGCTGTCGTTTCATCCTTTGTCCTCTGTGAAAGAACAGTGGATATGAGCACTTTCCACGGCTCGTTGAAAGGAATAATATGCGGTTTAATGGTCTGTAAAAGCCTTTCTATCATCATTTCATATTTTTCATTCATAAACTTCACCTGAAATTATAAGCCGGACAAGGTCCAAGACATTTTGTACAGTGTATGCACTTTTCTTCATTGACCCATACCTTTCCAATATTCAGATAAAGTGCATTTACTTCACATCTACCCGTGCAAATACCGCAACCTACACATTCCTGTGATTCGTATATTACCTGTATACCCTGTTCGATGAAATTTTTGTGTATTAGCAATTTATTTTCTATCTTATAAAAATTCTTTGGAACTATGTTCATCATGTTTTTTAGTCTTACAACATCAAGATTCTTATTACCTTTTACTTCATAGTAATCATTTTCTAAATTTTTTGAAACTTCCAGAGATGTTCTTTTAAAACCATTGAAATTAAATCTGTTCTTTAAATTATCTGGAAGCTCGTTCCATCTCCATAAACCATATATAACCCATATTTCAGGAAGATTATTTTTTAAGGCATAATTTTTGAGAAATTTTTCCCAATCAGAATATTTATCATAATTTTCCTTAACAATTGCTAGATCTCCCAAATCCTGAGAAGGACAAAGGAAACATCCTGTTCTCCACAAGCCTTGGTCATACCATGGGTTATACTCAAGACCATGTTCAAAAATGTAAATCCAAATCATTAGAGAATTCCAGTTCTGAATGGGACTTATGCCTATTTGATTGGGCACCCAACTATTTTCCCATATTTCACCTTTGCTGGCTCTGATTTTGCTCTCGTATGATCTCTGGCCAATAATCATGAATATTTGGCCGTTTGAATGGTCCTTTATATATCTCGTTGTAGGCCCTAGCTTGCATACCTTGCAGCACCATCTATAATCCCTACCTGGAGGACCAAAGTGATCTAAATTTGAATAAAATGCATTACCTGCATCTATTATGTCAAGGTCAAGAGAAAATTTTTCCTCAATATTTTTCACATAATCAACAGTTTCTTTAAATTCTAAACCCGTGTTCAAAAAAATTGTCCTGAATTTTATGCCTGATCTTATTGTGAGATGTAAAGAGACAAGGCTATCCTTTCCTCCACTGAAGGAAACAAAAACATTTTTTCCATCATATCTTTTAATCATTTTTATAGATTGTTCCTCTCTAGATTCCATGTAATTTTTATTTGCATCTATAACTTTTTTTATATCACTATTTGAATTTGGGATCTTTATTTCATTTACTAAAAATTTTATCTTTACCGCCATCCCTTTATCAGGATGATAATTTTTTGATATTCTTGAGATTCCCAATGCAACAGCGTTATTTTTATCATCCAATACGAAAACATCATGGCCAATTAAAACATCCCCGCCTATTTTCATTACCCCAGGAGCCATAAGGTTATTCCCTTTTTTTATAGATTCTATTGCTTGAGGATCAGCCTGAATGAAAATATCCTTTAGGTAGTTCTTCATCATCGCATAAAAAGACGGTTTCAAAGCGACCCTGGTTTCTTCGAAATCGTAAATAACTGTAGCAATTACATATCCATTTACAATAATTTCTTCAGACCTGTCCTGGCCAGGTATCCTGTTCATTAGAACTATTCTATCATTAAATAATTTAGAAAAATCTTCTTTCAGTATGTTTTTAAAAGCTTTATTTAAAAGTTCCTTATCCCCTTCCATCATAAATTTAAAATCTCCCGGAGGCGTAACATTAACAGGTCTTGGCGTAGAATTGCATATGTTGCATTTCTTCCCTAGAACAGGGACGTTGCAGTTGTCGCACCAGTTAAAATTTATTTTTCCAAGGTAAACAACTTTTGACACAAGATACAAAAATAGAAATAGAATAAAAATATTTTTAAAGCATCCTTAATGGATGCCTAACATTTTTATGGTTGGATGAATTCACCCAAAAAGTGGTATTTTCGATTTTTCATTTGGTTTCGGCAGAAGGAAAGTGAACAAGCCAACGATTATGATGATCACAGCAAGGATTTCATATATAAGAACTAGACCTGAATAACTGTTCAATAAAAAGGAGCCAACGATCAAAGGACCTATCACCATTCCACCAGTGTTAGCAATACCCCACACAAGTGAGTTGCTTACCGAAGAAGTGCTTTGAACATAGTCTTTCGTAAGTGCCATCAGAAGAGGAAATCCAGTGAAATTAAAGAAAGCGAATATTATCAAAAGTAAAAGGCTAATATAACCTTCTGTTAAAACATATTCAATGACGGATAATCCAGCACCTATTGTTGATAGTATTAAGAGGTATCTCCTATCAAATTTATCCGCAAGAATTCCGAATAATGGTTGCCCTAAAATTGCGACTGTATACATAATTGTCATAGTAGTTCCCAAAGATAAGCTTAATCCCATTCCTCTTGTATAAGAAAGGTAAAAAGGTATCCAACTTACAATACCTTGAGTAGCAATGGCCCTTATAAATGTTAAAACAGATAAAATAAGAATGCCTTTTGTTATTGCATTTCTTATCGATGTCCGTATATTTTCTTTTTTCTCGTTTGATTCCATTTTTACAACATTTTTTAATCCAACGTAAATAATTAATGCTGCTAGAAACCCTAAAGATGCTAAGAACGCCAAAGATGCAGAATATGTGAATATCACTGCTATACCAAAGAAAATTGTTGGATAAATCGCTCTTCCAATACTTCCTAAACCTCCATTTATTCCTAAAGCTTTACCAATCTTATTTTTAGACACAACACTTTGAAGAACTGCTGCACCAAGAGGATGATAATAACCTGTTCCAATACCCATGATTATAGTTGAAATTATTACCAGAACCATTAGTATTGATGATGGAGGTATGAGCAAAGAGAATAAAAATATAATCAGTCCTAAGGACAAAAGAGAAATTCCTATGGCAATATTTTCGCCATATCTTTTTGTTTTGTCTGCTCTAGCACTTACCAGCATTGTAAATACAGATGAAGCACCATAATAGATTGCAAATAAAATACCTATAATCCATGGACTGAAAGATTTTTGAATTGAAAGCAAGGTTGTCAAAACTGGAAAGAGAAAGAATACTCCATCGTTAATGAAATGCCCTAAAGATGTGAAAGCTACTGTTTTATTTTCTAAATTTATTTCAGACATAGATAACCGATATATAGATAAGTTATTTATAGTTTTCGAAATCAAAAACAAGATAAATTTTTATATGCTCATAATTTATGAATTAATAGTGTCGTAATTAAAAGTATCGGAAATTATAGAATCAGTTATAAACGAGAATATTGCATATAAAATGGCCTTAGAAAGTGAAGTTGTAAATTACCGCTTTCTTTTAATCAGATTTAAATAAGAGTTTTCAATTTTTATTTTCATGATTAACGTCTGTAGGGTTTATGACAAAAAAATACCAGATGGTTACAAAATACTAGTTGACAGGCTCTGGCCGAGAGGTATAAAAAAAGAATTTATAGATTACTGGGCTAGGGATATCGCACCATCAGAAGAATTGAGAAAATGGTTTTCCCATGATCGTGATAAATGGAAGGAATTTGTTGAAAAATACAAAAATGAACTGACTGAAAACGAAAAACTGAATGAGTTTCTAATTATGTTAAGAGAAAAGGAAAAGAATGGAAATGTGATATTTCTTTACGCAACGAAGGAGGAAAATTTCAATAATGCAAATGCATTAAAATTGATAATTGAATCCATATTATAAAAAAAGTTTTTTATATTCAAATGTTTTGCTTATCTTAATGTTAGGAAACACAGTACTTCAGATATTCAGTTTTATGTTAATAGCCCTATCATTAACATTCTACATAGGATGGGCACTAAAGTATAATGCATGGACAGATGTAGGTTTATTTTCATTTGTTTCAGTTGTATTTATATTCGGTGTTCTTGGAGTAATATTAACAAGATTAAATGAAAAGGAAAGTCAATAGGACCTTCCAACAAAGCAAATATTTTTGGTGTTTTTTCCGCAAACGATACATTTTCCTTCTGTTTCTTCGCCGTTTAAAGGTGTTCCAAGGATTCTTTTGCCAGTGTATTCCTCCATTTTTTCCGCACATTCCGTTGAACCGCACCAGAAAATTCTATCCACATTTTCATTATTTTTCACATCATCTAGATTTTTAGAATCCTTTATTAAACTGGTCATATTTTCTTTTGCAATTTTTCTAAGGTTTATTTGTATTTCTTTTAGTAATTCTTCTATTTTTTCAATGAAATTCTCTCTTTTTATTGTAGATCTTTTTAAGGTATCTCTCCTTGAAACCGTAATTACATTATTTTTCAGATCCTTTGGTCCTATTTCTACTCTTAATGGAACTCCCTTAAGTTCCCAGTCATAAAACTTGTACCCTGGAGTGTAATTCTCTCTTTCGTCCAATTTCACTCTAAAAAATTTTGATAGTTCATTAAACAATTTTCTTGATTCTTTAATGATTATCTCTTTTTCATCTGTAACTATTGGAACGATCACTATCTGGTATGGTGCTATTTCTGGTGGAAGTATTAATCCGCGGTCATCGCCGTGAATACCAACGATGGCACCTATAATCCTTTCGCTTATTCCAAAAGTTGTCTGATGAACATAATCCCTTGATCCATCTTCTTTAGTAAACATAATGTTGTAAGCTTTTGCAAAATTTTGTCTGTATTGATGCATTGTACCTATCTGTAAAGGTCTTCCAGAAGGCATAATAGTATCTGCCGCAATGCTATAGTACGCGCCTGCAAATTTATCCCACTCTGGTCTTACATTTAAAATATAAGGTAAAGCCATTTTCTCACAAAACTTCTCCCATATTTCCTTATCTTCATTGATCTGCTTCTCTGCATCTTCAAAACTATCATGACAGGTATGTGCTTCGAAAAAATGGATCTCCCTAACCCGAATGAATGCTCTCGTTTGCTTTGTTTCATACCTAAAAACATTAACAATCTGGAAAATCTTTAATGGAAGATCTGCATGATTTCTTATCCATAAGGAAAATAGTGGGTACATAGCAGTCTCACTTGTTGGTCTTAAAACAAGTGGAATATCAAGTGGGGTTTCTCCACCTCTATCCACCCAAAAAACCTCCCCACCGAAGCCCTTTATGTGCTCTTCCTCTTTAGCAAACTGATCTTTTGGAACCAGTAAAGGAAAATAAACTTCCTCGTGTGAATTAGAGAACATTAAATCTCTTATTATGTTATCTATATTTCTTGCAATAGCCCATCCATAAGGTAACCAAACATTCATGCCTTTTACAGGATATCTCTTATCAACAAGGCCGGATTCATCAATTACTTCGTTGTACCATTCATTGAATTCACTTTTCTTATGCTCCATGTGAAAAGAAAAATTCAAACTCCACAAAAACTTTTCTTTTGAAATTTTATTCTTTTTCTATGGATTTTGCATTTAAACTTATAGATACCCCTGCAACTATGTTTGTAATTATTATTATCATGAAAGAAATGTAAAAAATATCTTCAAAATAACTACCCCCCATTGAAAGTAATAGACTTGATAATACTGCAACAGTAAGACCTCTGGGTAATAAAGATATCATAAAACTTTGATGCTGCTTTTTTCTTACAACTAATTTTATCTCAAATATTCTTATAAGTACAAGAACTATGGACAATATTACTGCATAAATAAAATACGATGCAGAGATAATTGCAATCGTTCCTATAAATACAAAAAAGAATGATCTGACTATAAATTCCAGTTCATTTTCCACAGTATTCATTTCATCTTCGTGAATATCAATTTTGAGATTCAGATGCTTTCCTATTATTTTGTAATTTCCAATAATTAAAGCAAAAATGAATATTGAAAAAACAGCAGCTCCACCTAAAAAATCCACAATACCATAAAGAAGGAAGGCAATTCCTAAAGTAGCAGCATAACCCTTAGTACCTTTTAATATGTTCAGGGTGAATAACCAAATGAATCCAAAAACAAATCCTAAAAAGACTGCTACACTAAGATAATCCACAGCAAATTTAGAATAGGAATAGACTGTAAATGCATTACCTGTAACAAATGCTAAAAGCATATAAAAAACCAAAATGTCCACTACAGAATTGAATGTAGCTTCACTAATGGCCATATTATAAAGATCGTTAGGTATTTTAATTCTGGTTGCTACTGGTATAATAACTACTGCTGTGGTTTCCCCTATTATGGTACCTAATATAGCACCATAAATAAAAGGCCAACTAAATATATAGTACATTAAAAGTGAGACAAAAACCATTGAAAGTATAATGTCCAAAGTTCCAAGAATTAATCCCCTTCCACCCCCTGAAGCTGAATTTCCAATATCTATTCTTCTTCCGCCATCAAACATTATCATAATAAGGGCAATGCTCCCAAATAAAGGTACAAAATCCCTTAATATTGAAACATATTTTGCTGGTATAAAATGTCCCAATGGCACCAAAATAATACCAATAAACATCAAAATTAATATTTCAGGTATTCTTGTTATTTTAAATAAAGCTTCACTAAGGTAACCTATCAATATTATTGCGGCTAAGGCAAATAATAATAAATAAGTACTTATCATATCAATTTATTTTATAGTTTCATCATATATAAATTTATAGTTCAAAAAAATTAACATCAAAAATCTAATAACAGATAAATAAATTTTATTTATACTTTATTAAAAAATATTTCCAAAAAATAAAATCTTTTTTTAGAGATACTATCAAAATATCCAATAAAAAATGCGATAATCAAACGTAATATGAATTAGCATACTCTATTTATTTAAAAATTTTAACTCTTTTTCAAATGAGAAATGAACCAATCCAAGATAATTTCCAATCTTTTTATTCTATGCAACGGTTTTCCTGATCTGGACAGTTCGTGATTTTCCCCGGGGAAGATAGCCATTTTCACTTCTTTTTTAAAATAATTTAAAGAAGTATAGAGCTGATATCCCTGTTCAATTGGGCATCGGTAATCTTCTTCTGAATGTATTATTAACAGTGGAGTTTTTGCATTTTTAACATGTTTCAATGGGCTTTTTTCCCAGTATTGATCTATGTTCCCAAAAGGTGTATTTCCTATCTGATCATAATTAAAACCTGGTCCAATATCTGATGTTCCAAAGAAGGAAATCTGATTGCTTATGGATCTTTCTGTAATGGCAGCTTTGAACCTATCAGTATGCCCTATTATCCAGTTTGTCATAAAGCCACCGTATGATCCACCTGAGACTCCGAGATTATTCTTGTCAATAGAAAAATTCTTAATAGCAAAGTCAAGGCCTTCCATTATATCCTGAAAATCCCTTTCCCCGTAATGTTCTTTAATTTGTAAGGAAAATTTGTCTGAATAACCATCACTTCCTCTCGGATTCAGGAAAAGGATGTTGAATCCATTAGATGCTAAAAGTTGCATTTCGAAAATAAATGCATGACCATAAGCTGTCTTAGGTCCGCCGTGTATTTGAAGTACCGTTGGCAGTTTATTATTATCATTGGACAAGAACCAACCATCTACTTTTTCTCCATCACTTGCTATGAAATTAAAATATTTTGCGTCTAGCAGATTATTAAAATACTTATTGAAATTCGTGAGACGCTTAACTTTTCTGTCAAAAAGATAGAGTTCCTGTGGATTATTTATTTTCTGAGATATAAAATAAATTTTGTTATCAACAGGATAGAAATAATCAATACTCTCTCGATTTTCAAGTATGACATCATATTTTTTCTTTGTTATATCATAAATATAAATTTTTGAAAATCCTTGATCAGTAACCGAAAAATATATTTTATTCTCTGCAAATCTTATAGATCTGCCTGTACCCATACGTGAATCAGAATTGATAGAATTACCAATGGATCTATCTAGATCATCTGTAACGTTTTCTATTTTCATATTTTTCATATCTAGCAAATGAAGTTTTCTGTGCTGGAAAACGCTTTTTTTATTATCCGAATAAGTAAATGTAAGGTACCTACCATCAGCAGAAAACTCAGGTTCAGAAAATGACCCTTCCATAGGCAATTTTTCCAATTTATTTTTTAGTATATACAGATTGTTCCAGTAAACATCCTGATTATCCAATGACATTACAATTGCAATTTCATTGTTTAAAGAAACATCAAAGCTCTGGACATTGTATGGCTTGTCCGTTAATTTCTTTTCTTTTCCTCTAAGGCCTGTTATAAATAAAGTAGGTCTTTTATCAAAAATAAAGCCTTTTCCATTAAAATAAAATGGATAAGATTCTATGATTTTTACATCATCTTTAGATTTTTTTGATTCATTTGAAACGAAATAAATATGTTTGCTATCCCTAGCCCACTTTATTTGAGAAATATCGTCCCTTTCTAGGATGGCCTTTGGTTCACCTCCGTTCATTGGCATGATCATCAACTGCACTTTTTTCTCTTTTCTTTTGCTTATAAAAGCTAGATATTTTCCGTCCGGAGAAACTTTTGGTGAGGAATCTTTAGGTCCTGATGTGAATTGAGATAATTTTTTGTTATAAACATATATTTTTGATTCGTAATCATTTTTCTTTTTTAGTGGTCTTGAGACTACAAAGAAAATTTTTCCGTCTTGTACTGTTAAATCACTCAAAAAGGATAATTTATAGAAGTCTTCTATTTTCAGGTTCATATTATTTGCATGAAAATGCAAGCATAAAAACTTTTTTATTTCAAAGCCATTAATGGTTGTGAAACTTATTGGAGTTTCAGCACCTTATACTGGTTCTGGAAAAACAACGGTTACTTTGGCTTTAGCAAGTCATTTAAGAAATTCTGCAGTTTTTAAGATAGGTCCAGACTTTATAGATACAGGTCTTGCAAGGTCCATTACAGGATATGCTGAAAATATAGATAGGTTTATTGAAAATGTTAATTATAAAAAGCTTTTATGTGAGGCATCGCAGAAATATGAATATGGTATTTTTGAGGGTGTAATGGGTCTTCATGATTCAGGTCTAGAATTTGATAACAGTACCTATTTTTATTTTAAAAAATTGGGGATACCCCATATTATTGTGATGGATGTGTCAAAACTGGCTGAAAACGCCTATTACATTTTTAAGGGACTAAAAAATTCATTAACTTTAGGTGTAATAATAAACAATTACCATGGTGAAAAGCATCTTAAAATAGTTGAAAAGGAATTTGAAAAGCATAATGTTAAAATTTTTGGAAGAATACCTTTTGATAAAAATCTCTACATTGAAGAGCGTCATTTAGGGTTGAAAACATTTCTTGAAAATCCTGAATTAAAAACAAAAATAAACATGATCCAAAAATATCTAAACTACGATTTTGTTGAATTGTTACCAGAATTTAAATGTCAATATAAGGAGAATTTTAGCAATCTCAATTTAAACATAGGCATCGCAATGGACGCAGCTTTCAATTTTTATTATCAATACAATTTGAATTTACTTTCCACTCTTGGAAATGTAAATTTTTTTTCACCTTTGGCAGATGATCACCTTGAAGATTTCGATTTCATATACATAGGCGGGGGCTATCCAGAGATATATAAAGAAAATCTGGAAAAATCAGAAAGGACACGCGAATTTTTAATTGAACATGTCCAAAACAACAGAGTTTTATATGGTGAATGTGGCGGACTGATGTATTTAATGGATTATCTTACGGATGGAAAAAAGAATTATAAAATGGTTGGAATTTTCAAAGGAAAGGTTTTAGAAAAATCAGGATTGACATTAGGATATACAGAACTTTTGGCTGAAAAAGATTATTTTGTGTTTAAAAAGGGGGATATCATAAAAGGGCATGAGTTTCATTACAGTAATATCGAATCTGAAGGTCCATTTTCATTAAAAGTAAAGATGGGTAAAGGCATAGGAGGAAATGAAGGTCTTTACAAAAATAATGCATTTGCATCCTATACTCATCTGCATTTTTTCCCTTATAAATTAAAAATATATAAATATTTTAAAGATATTAAAAAGAAATTTTAATTTTTATTTTTAATTGCGAAAAAATGCGATAAAATTTATATGATAGATGTACTTAATAAGTTTGATGGAGCGACAAGATGATGGGAGATTAAAGGTTGAAACATTTTGGAAAAATCATTGTCCATATTGCAAAAATGAACCTTGCAAATTCCATAAGATTTTAGACGAGAACGAAATAAATCCATTTAAAGCTGATTTTATAGATGTAAGAAAATTTGATCATGGCAAAAAATTTAGTATAAGGATCCTTTATTCAGGAAAGAAAAACGGGGGTCTTGAATTTAGCATTTCTATACCAAACAATCAAATCACCGTTATTTCTGGAAAAGGTAAAGAAAGAAAAAGCATACTAACTTTAGTATACAATGAGAATTTATTACATGAAATATTTTTAATTGCAAAAGAAGATGACATAAAAAAATTAAAAACAATATCAAATGAGAATTTTAAAAAGATATATATGAATTCTGTTGGTGATTAAAAACTTAAGAAAAAATTTTTATTGTATTTTTATTTTTTTGTTTTATGGATGTTTTTTTAATAACCAGTATAATTCTAGCTTTTATAGTACTATTACTAATCGTATTCTACCTTATCCTTAAAATAAGAATGGAAAAGATCATTGATGACAAATCTAGGCAAATATTTAAAGAATGGGCTCAAACTTCTCTGCAAACAGAAAGAAATGAACTAAAAGAATCTTTGGAATTGTCCATAAAAAAAGAATATGAAGCTAAATTTGAAATGTGGAAAAATGATTTTACGGAAAAGATTAAGTCAGACGCAATTAAAAGATCACAAGATGTTTTAAAAGGCAAAGTTTCAGAACAGCTATTTCCATATTTTCCAAATTTTCCTTTTGATCCAAGGGATGCAAAATTTATAGGCTCCCCTATTGATTTAATTGTTTTTTCAGGATTGAGGGAAAAGGAGTATGTTGAAGAAATTGTGTTTGTTGAAATAAAAACTGGAAAGAGCAGGAAATCCTACACCGAGAGAGCAGTAGAGGACGCAGTATTGAACAAAAGAATCTCATTTAAAACTATAAATGTCGAACAGTAGTATTAATGATAATAATAAATATTCAAAGAAATCTAATGATAATTCTCTTCTCATTTTCACTATTCTCTTCAGTTTTCACCATTTTCTTTTGTATTTTTTGGAATATTGCATCTAAATAACCTGAAACAAATAGAGATTCTTCCCTGCTTTTTATGTTCCCAATCTTCAGTAAATATTTTTTATCACTCAATGCCTCGCAGTTAATTATAAATGCTGGTAAATATTTTTTTAAACTGGAGCATACAGAATCAATAATCTTCTGATTTTTTTCTATAGCAGAAAATATTTTTAACGATTGATTAGAGAACTTTTGGCCAAAATTAAATCCGAATTGGTTAACAAGCTTCTCATCTTTAAGCACTTTTGCACTTGCAGAAAAAACCCTTTCAAAATAACCTACTGAAAACTCATCATCTGGGTCTATAGCATCAATTTTTGGTATTATCACATTTTTCTGGTTCACGTTTTTCTGAAATTCCTCTTTTCCCGAAATCCCTTTTTTCTCTTCAACGTACTCGGCCATAAATTTTAAAACACTTCCATTCACCATTTTTCTCACCTTGTCATATTTTTTTTAATTTTTATATGATTTTTGTCAGACAAGCAATTAAAAAAATAGTATATAAACATTTCGTCTAAAATACCATTTTTTTGAATAAAGTTTAATATGGAATAATCAATATGGATATAACGGTGTTTAGTTTGGTCAAGACTTTAGCCGTTTTGGGTTTACAGTTTGGTGATGAAGGAAAAGGTAAGATTGTAGATTTTTTATCAGGGCATTATGACATAGTGGCTAGGTATCAAGGAGGATCCAATGCGGGTCATACAGTTAGGGTTTCTGGCACTACATACAAGTTCCATTTGATACCTAGCGGGATATTACAGGGTGCCATTTGTATATTAGGTAACGGAATGGTCATCGATCCTATTCAATTAGAAAATGAAATAGAGATGGTTAAAGAATTTTCTCCCCTTAAAAAGATAAAAATTTCAGAAAGGGCGCATGTAGTTTTTCCATATCATATGGATAGAGATTTTTTTGAAGAGAAATTAAAATCCAATGAAAAAGTGGGGACCACTGGAAAGGGTATTGGACCAGCATACGAGGACAAATATGCAAGGATAGGAATAAGGATTGGAGATTTATTAAACAAAGAAAAACTTGAAAAAAAGATAAATCTAGAATTAAAAATGAGAAAGGGTTCTATTGACGCAAATTACGATGCAAAGGAATTAAGTAAAAAATACTTTGAAATTGGAAAAAAATTTAAAGAAAATTTGATAAATACGTCCGAGTTTTTAATGAAGAATATAGAAAAAGGAAAATCAGTGCTTTTTGAAGGTGCGCAAGGTACACATCTTGACGTTGATTTTGGAATGTATCCATATGTAACAAGCTCAAACACATCTATTGGCGGAGCCGTCACCGGACTTGGAATACCACCGAAATATATATTGAATGTTCTTGGTATAATGAAGGCATATACTACAAAAGTTGGAGAGGGGCCGTTTCCAACAGAAATCAAGGATAAAATAGGTGAAGAAATTTTAAAAAAAGGAAATGAATACGGAACAACCACAGGAAGGCCTAGGAGAATTGGATGGCTTGACCTAGTACTCGTGAAATATTCTGTTGCTCTTTCAGGCGTGAAATATATAGCTATAAGCAAAATAGACATATTATCAGGTTTCGATGAAATAAAGGTTGCCTATGCCTATGAATACAAAGGCAAAATATTAAGGTCCGTACCTTTTGATCTTGAAGCGATATATGGAGTAAAGCCTGTATATAAAACATTTGAAGGATGGGAGTTTACAAGTAAGGATGCAAAGAAAAGTATGCCAAAAAATATGAAAAAATATATTGATTATATAGAAAAATACACGGGCACTAAGGTAGTTATCGTATCCTTAGGTGCTTCAAGGGAGGATACCAAGGTTTTAAAACCTATCTAATCCATTTTTCAAATCGTTAAGTTTTTTTTCAATTTCTGAAATATCCTCTTTTAATTTTTTAATAAAATCATTTACATTGCCTATTACTCTTGCGCCTTCAGGTGAAGCAGAAATAATCCTTTCCGTTTCGAGGATCCTCAATGAATATCTTACCCTATGCTGAGGAATATCTGTTATCTGAGATATTCTAAGAATACCCATCGGCCCTTCCTTATACAAAAGCTGTAATATTTTTATATGTCTCTCCAATAAATTAATCTCTTCTTTCAGATCCTCGATAAATGAATAACTTTCAGGCATAAACAATTACCTCTTTGACAGGAAATGGCATGGGAATATTTAATATTTGCTAGAATTCTCTTTCCTTAAGAAAATATTTTAATGGAAATTGCAATTAATTATTTTATGAACAATGATGAAATGAAAAGGCTAGCCGCAAAAAAAGCACTTGAATATTTGTGGGATGGAATGTTACTCGGTGTGGGCACTGGTTCAACAGTTGAAATATTCATTGAGGAATTAAAAAGAAACAGGGAGAAATTTAAAAATATTTCCTGTGTAGCAAGTTCCATTAAAACAAAGGATATTTTGGAAAAAAATGGTTTTAAAGTTGTAGATTTAGAAGATAAATTAGATCTATACATCGATGGAGCTGATGCTGTTGATGAAGATCTTAACCTTATTAAAGGGGGTGGGGGAGCTCTAACAAGGGAAAAAATAACAGCATTTAATTCGAAAAAAAATATAATCATAGTGGATGAAACAAAATTAAGAAGTAATATTTTTGATATCTGGGTTCCAGTGGAAATATTGCAGTATTCATGGAAGGCTACGCAAAAAAGGATCCATGAAATTGGTTTCAAATCTGAAATTAGGGAAATAGGCAAAAAGCCATTTTTAACGGATAATGGAAATTATATTTTAGATGTTGATTTAAAAAATTCAGATGACCCAATTCACGAAGGACTAGATTTAAAAAATATACCAGGGGTAGTAGAAACAGGAATTTTCAAAAATCTTGCAGATATATTAATAATAGGAGAAAAAAATGGAAATGTAAGATTGATCAATAAAACTGTTTGAGTTTGTCTACCAACATCTCTATTTTTGAAATATTATCCTTTTTCTCACTCTCTATTTCCTTGATTATTTCTTCAAATGGCTTTGAAAGTCTGTACAATCTCACAGGCCTACCCTTTCCTTCTTTTTTTACACTTTTTCTTTTTATCCACCCTTTTTTCAGCAAATATTGTATAGCTACAGAAACTTCAGGTTGCCTCAAACTTGCATTAAATTCAATATCCACGGCCATAGTTTCATCGTGATATCTTAAATATGCTAATGTTTTTGCAACATTTTTAGGTAGCCCTAACTGAATAAGTATTTCAGAAAGCTCATTGAATTTTTCCTCCATAATTTATCACCGATATTGATATTAAAAAAATGGTATATTAACTTTTCTATTTGAACATCTAAAATTTGAAAATAATGAAAAAAATTAATACCTTTTATTAATTGTATAGATTATATGAAGGATCTTGAAGTTATATATGACCCGCCAATTATAAAAATTGCAATGGAAAAGACTAGAAACGCTATATTACAGGCTTTAAAAATCAGAGAAATGAGCATAGAAGACCTCTCTTTTTTGCTTGATAAAGATCCTTCCACAGTATACAGACATGTTAAAAAATTGGAGGAAGCAGGTTTAATTCTCCCTGCTAAGAAAGAAAAGAGGAAAAAGGGATATACAACTCTTTATGAAAGAACAGCTAAAAATTTTATCATATCCACGGATTCTTTCTTTAAGGATCAGTATCTAAAGGATCTAAAGGAGAAGAAGAAATATCTCGTTTCAGGAATAATGGAAAAAATAGGTTTTAAAATAAAAGATGAGAATACATTTGAAAAATATTTTTATGAAATAAACAAATATTCATTTGATAAACTAATCGAATATAACAAGGATTTGGATTTTAATACATTGAGAGAGATATACACAATCTTGTCAATAATATATGTTCAGGAGAACAATATTAATTTCAAGGACCTTTTTGAAAAATTATCAAATAAGTGATTATGAATGGAAAAAAGTAAAGATGCAAAATTTTTTTCCCATTATAGATGGAGTCCAGGCAGCATGATAATAATCATAATATTATCAGTCATGAATTTACTTTTAATATTAGGAGGAATATACTTTCATACAACATTTTTATTTTATGTTTCAATCATAAGTATAGCCGTGGAAATTTTTATAATATTTATCAAAGGTTTTGAAAATTTGGTGATCATAGAAAATGGAAAAATAGATGTTCAAAATGAAGCAGGTATTGCTATCACCGATATTCAACCTGGAAAGGAGGGTGTGATAAAGATTAAAAACGAGCTTTGGTCAGCGCGCTCAGATGAAAAAATAAAAAAAGGAGATATAGTAATAGTTTTCAAAAAAGAAGGTCTTTACCTCATCGTGAAAAGAAAATGAAAAAATTTAATTTACTGAGATCATTATAGAATAGGTAAAGAGCCCAAGGGCAACTGACGTTGAAAACCTTAATGGTTTTCGATGAGGAAAGTCCCCTCTCCTGAGGAAAACGGTCTGTTGCAAAACAGAATCCTGAGAAGGATGGAAATGGCACAGAAACGGCACAGCCATGGTAAAGAATGATTTCCTGCGAATGACGTTTCCTTGGAATTGTTGAAACGGCCACCCCTGTTGGAGCAAACCCAAACAAACGTGGTGATAGCCCTCTTGAACGTTGGGTAGGGTGCATTAGTCGAATGTTGCCTGAAACAGAAAGG
>JBMFSK010000006.1:0-6585 GCA_049967595.1 Thermoplasmata archaeon | reverse complement strand
TGCCGTCGCAGGATCCAAAGTCCCGCATGCTTGACCGCTACACCACGGGGCTATCTATAGAAAAGAAGAATTTAATTTACAATATTAAATCTTTTGATTTCCAAAGACTATTTATTAGATTGATTTTAAAATATAAAATTTGTAAAAAATTTTAATAATATTTCCATATTTAAAGAAAAAAATGTTAGTCAGAGATAAAATCCATACTTATATGCTTAGTTTCAATACCTTTGAAATACCATACTATTGCTGCTATTGCTCCGATTCCCCAAAGTATAGTATTAAATATTATATAATTCATCAGCGTGAAAGAAGCCGTTGTGTAAATTGAAATTATATAACTTATTCCCGGAAATAATCTAACAAGAGCAATTGCTGAGGATCTTTTTAATGTTGGAAATATTTCAGGTTCTATAGTTGTTCTAGTGGCCCAGGCAAACTCTGAAAACATCATATTTATGAATAGCAAAGGCATAAAAATAAATATATCCGCAATGTAATCCAAAAATGAAAGTATTACTAGAACAGTGATTAATCCACCTAAATAAGAAAACAAGGCTAATTTTTTTCTACCCCATTTAACAATATACATTCCAATGAATCCAGCTACGGAAGCTCCCAGGCTTGCTATGAGAACAATCATGCTGACCATATTGCCTGTAAAATAATATGGGCCTATTATATATGCCATTAAACCAAACGTTAAATATTGTGAAATTCCAAGCACGGCCAAAAAAATAAGTGCGAAGTAAAAATTAGGCGTTCTTATTCTTATATGTTCAGCACTAAGTGCAATTTTTTTCTTTTCCTCCAATGCTTTTGATAGATCTCCTTTATCTCTAAGCCATCTATAAGATTCTGGAACACTATACCTCGTATAAAATGCTATAAATACAGCCACCATAGCTATAGCAATGAAATAAAGTTTTTGAACAAAGATAGATGATGAATAAAAATAAAGAAATACAAAAGCAATAACTGCACTACCAACATTATTCATATTAGGAACAAAAACTAAGTAAAGTCCCCTCTCTTCAACAGGTATGTTTTCAGAAATCAATGTCAAAGTTGCTACCTCTTCACCACCTACTCCAAACTCGGAAAGAGCAATGCCTAATACTAATGTATATACATTAAACGAAAAAAATATAACGATAAAGCCTAAGCCATAGAGAACTGTTGACAAAATATAAATTATTTTTCTTCCTATTCTATCTGCAAGCATTCCCAACGTGATATTTCCAATGATCATAAAAGCTGTGGGCAGAAACAGAAAAATACTAAGGTATACTTTTGGTAGAGATGATATGAATGGCCAAGATGTAGCTAAAGGTGCTGTAGAAGCAATTACTCCCCACAAAAACATGCCCATCGAAGATGAAATTATCATTCCCAATTGGTATTTTGTTTTCTTTATTTTCATAATTGATCCCTCCGCCGGTATTGTCCGGATCAGGTTCAATGGGTCGATCCATTTGGATCCTCTCAGCCTCCTATGAGGCTCCCCAGTTCTTGAATTAACTATTATTATTTTAATTTTTTTAAATTCTGCCTCCGTAATTTTTTAAATATTTTGTCCTAATGATAAGATTGTTCAATAAGTCCATCTAATCATCTCAATGTATATTTTCTCATTATAAAATAACTTTAGACCTTGAACATTAATTCCTGGATAAGATATTCAAGCTTTCTTGCCATTAATATCTCTCCCATTACCCTTTTAACAATCTTCCTAATGATAAAAAATGTTTAAATAATGAAATAAAATTATAAAGTAATGGGAAATTTACATATAGGAATAGATACTGGAGGAACTTTTACAGATATTGTAATTTTTGATTCTGAAAATAAAAAAATTAAAATTTTAAAATTACCAAGTACAACAAAAAATCCAGAAAAAGCAATCATAGATTCAATAAAAGCATTAGATCTGGATTCAACATCCATTAAATTGATTAACCATGCAAGTACAGTGGCAACAAATGCTCTTTTAACTCATTCCGGTTTGCCAAGGACAGCATTGATAACAAACAGGGGATTCATAGATATTCTTGAAATAGGGAGACAGAAAAGGGCTGAAATTTACAATTTAAAATTCGTAAGACCTATTCCATTAGTGCCTAGAAAATATCGCTTTGGAATAAGCGGAAGAATAGATTCTAAAGGAAAAATATTAGAAAATATAAATGAAAATGAGTTATATGGGATAAAAAAGGAAATAGAAAAAGAAAAAATAGAATCTTTAGCAATTTCATTTTTAAATTCTTACGTAAATCCAATTCAGGAGATGCAAGTAAAAAAATTTTTTAAAAAATTCATGAAATATGTGTTCGCATCCTCTGAAATAGATCCTCAATATAGGGAATATGAAAGGACAAGCACGACGGTTGTAAATGCCGTTCTGTCTCCTATAATTTCAAAGTATTTAGATATTTTAAGTGCTGAAATGGTAAATCTTGGTATATATGCACCATTATATATGATGAGCTCAAACGGTGGTTTGAACACAATAAAACATGCATCAGAAATGCCAGTATCCTTAATAGAATCAGGACCTACTGCAGGTGTGATAGCATCATTATTCCTAGCAAAGAATCTTAAGCTAAAAAATGTAATTACATTTGACATGGGAGGAACAACGGCTAAAGTAGGAATGATCATTGACGGTAAACCTGATATTTCGTATGAGTATGAGGCTGCGGGAAAGACGCATAGCGGTAGATCAATCAGGGGTAGTGGATATACAGTAAGATATCCATTTCTTGATTTGGCAGAAGTAAGTGCAGGAGGAGGTACGATTGCGTGGATTGATGAAGGTAATTCATTGCAGGTCGGGCCACAAAGTGCAGGGGCGGATCCCGGGCCAGCAGCATACAACAAAGGAGGGAAAGATCCAACGGTTACTGATGCAAATATAATACTTGGAAGATTAAATCCGGAGTATCTTTTATCCGGTAACATGAGGATTTTTAAAGATCTGTCTATAAAGGCTTTAAAAAAATTAAGTAATAAGTTGAATATGAACGAAATAGAGGTTTCTAACGGAATATTAAAATTAATTAACAATGCAATGGCAAAGGCGATATCAATTGTTAGCATAGAAAGGGGAAGAGATCCAAGAGATTTTACAATGATTTCCTTTGGTGGTGCAGGGCCTCTCCATGCATGTGAACTTGCAGAAGAAATTGGCATAAGAGAGATTTTAGTTCCAGAACACCCTGGTCTATTTTCAGCATTTGGTCTTTTAACTGTTGATATTACAAGAGTATATACTTCTAGTGTAATACTAAATGATATTAACGGAACGTTTCAAAATTTAATTAAAAAGGCAAACAAAGAATTGAAAGAGGAGAATTTTAATAATGTAGAATTTGAAAAATATCTTGACGTCAGGTATGCTGGACAATCTTTTGAGATCACAATACCATACAAAAAGGGTCTCAACATAAAAAACAAATTTGATATAGAGCATAAAAGATTATACGGATATAGTTCAAGTGATCCTGTGGAAATTGTTAATGCAAAATTAATAGCTAAAGCACAGGTACCAAAGATAAAAATGAACAGAGCACATATGAAAAAACAGTGCAAAGTAGAATCAAAAATGAGAAATGTTTTTTTAAATGGAGAATTCATTAATTCACCACTTTATGTGAGAGATGATCTATGTCCAGGTTTCACAAATATAGGACCAGCCATTATAGAAGGATACGATTCAACAATTCTTGTGAAAGAGAATTGGAAATGGGAAGTTGATGAATATAGAAACATAATCTTAAGGAGATGATATCATGAATAAATTCACATCATTAATAATTAGAAACTCATTATTTTATGCCAGTGAAGAAATGGGTATTGCCCTAAGAAATTCAGCTTATTCACCAAATATAAAGGAGAGAATGGACCATTCTGCAGCAATTTTTGATCAGAATGCAATGCTCCTTGCTCAGGCTGAACATATTCCAGTACATCTGGGCTCATTACCACTTGGTCTAAAGAACACAATTTCATTCTTGCATAAAGAGGGCATTGAAATGGAAGAAGGTAGTATGATAATAGTTAATAACCCATATATTGCCGGCACACACTTAAACGATGTGACTCTTGTGAGGCCCATATATTATAAAGGCAAACTTGTAGCCTTTTCTGCAAATAAAGCACATCATTCTGATGTTGGTGGAAAGGTACCGGGCAGCATTTCAGTTGATGCTAAATCTATTTATGAAGAGGGTATAATATTGGACCCAATTTTTTTAATCAGAAATAATGAATTTCAGATGGACATTTTTAAGATATTTTCTACTAATTCAAGAAACCCATATGAGAGAATGGGTGACTTAAAAGCACAAGTAGCAGCAAATCTTACGGGTGAAAAGAGAGTTTTAGAAATAATTAACAAATATGACTTAGACTCTTTCTCAAACGCGAACGAGGAGGCATTCACATATTCAGAAAATTTATTCAGAAAAAAACTGGAGAAAATAAAAAAGGGGACATTCTATGGAGAAGATTATTTAGAAAACCCAGACGGGCATAAAATTGTAATGAAGGTGAAAATAGATATCTTAGATAAAAAAATATCTGTGAATTATGAAGGCACAAGTGCACAATTGGAAAATCCATTAAATGCAGTTTTAGGCGTAACAATTTCAGGCGTGCATTATGTTTTTAGGACATTATTGGGGGAAAATATTCCTCTTAATGAAGGAGCATTTAAATTAATTGATACAATAATTCCTAAAAGAAGCATTCTGAATCCTGAATTTCCAGCTCCTGTAGCAGGAGGAAATGTAGAAACCAGTCAAAGAAATGCTGATTTGCTGTATCTAGCAATGAGTGAATGTATGCCTGAAGATGTTCCTGCAGCATCCGGAGGATCAATGAACAATGTAATGATCGGGGGTGTTAGCAAAAATAGATCATGGGCTTTTTATGAAACAATAGGTGTGGGGCTTGGTGGAATGAAAGGCAAAGACGGAACGGATGGTATACAATCCAATATGACGAATACAATGAACACACCCATCGAGGAAATAGAAAAAAACTATCCTATTCTGGTAAAAAAATATGAATTTAGAAAGGATAGTTCAGGCCCAGGAGAATTCAGGGGTGGTTCAGGACTAGTAAGAAGCTTTCAGATGCTTGAAAATGGTATAACGATTACTGTATTATCTGAAAGGGGTAAATCTCAACCATGGGGTTTATTTGGCGGTATGCCAGGAGAAAGAACATCTGTCTATGTTAAAAAAAATAAAAGGAAATACAGATCTTCGATCAAGGTAACTCTTACTTTACAGAATGGTGATTCCATTGAAATCAGGACAGCTGGAGGTGGTGGCTATGGTGATCCCAAAAAAAGAGATAGAAATGAAATTCTCAAAGATCTCGAAAACGGATTAATATCAAAGAAATATTCCAAAAAATATTACGATTATTAAAAAATAGATAATAAATTTTTTAAAAGTTTAATATCTATTTTTATAGTTTTCTGTCATGGTTTTGTCTCTCTATCATCCAGTTTGGATATATGGTCCTTGGCATGGATATTTTATCGAGCCTGTCAATCTGTTCTTTTTTCAATTTAACATCAAGAGAGCCAAGATTCTCCTGTAACTGCTCCATATTTCTAGCTCCCAAGAGAACTACCACTTCCTTTTCCATCAGCCAAGCAAGTGCAACCTGTGAAGGTTTGCAACCTTGCTCATTTGCAATGTTTTCAACTTCGTCCAGTATCTTCCAGCCCTGGTCCTCATCAAAGTAAGGGAAAAAAAATCCACGATCACCCATCCTTGTTCCCTTAGGGGGCTTTTCACCCTTCTTATACTTACCAGTCAAAAGCCCACCATGCAAAGGGCTCCATGAAAGTAAAGTCATTTTATTATATCTCAGAAATGGTAAAACTTCATATTCAACATCCCTGTTAATTATATTGTAATTCATCTGGGCGCTTTCGTATCTTGCATAACCCTTTGTTTCAACAATGCCCTGAATATAGGCAATCTGCCATGCTGCAAAATTTGAAACAGCAGGATAAAGAACCTTGCCTTGATCCACAAAAAGTTGCATTGTATCTGTCATTTCTTTTATATTACCTTCACTATCCCATCCATGGTATTGGTAAATGTCCACCCAAGATGTCCCAAGCCTTTCCAAACTCTTATTTAGAGAAATGCTCATATGATGCCTTGACAGTCCTACCTCATTGACACCTTCTCCTGTTCTTCCCCTGACTTTAGTTGCAATCAAAACCTGATCTCTATAGCCTTTTAATGATTTACCTAGCATAATTTCTGAATCCCCTGCTTCATAAACATCTGCCGTGTCGAATAAATTAATTCCATTGTCTATGCAAAATTTTACCATCCTGTTTGATAATTCCTGATCAACACCGCTTAGTTTCCACAGATTTTTTTCACCAAAAGTCATTGCTCCAAAACTTAATGCTGATACAAATATCCCAGTATTACCATACTTTATATATTTCATAATCATAACCAAGATGATTTATTATAAAAAAATTTTGTTTTAAAGGAGACCATCCGCTAATTCATAAAATATAAAAGTGTGTGGTTATTTTGCTATTTA
>JBMFSK010000005.1:0-33103 GCA_049967595.1 Thermoplasmata archaeon | reverse complement strand
TCCCCTTTCTTTAATTAATAATCAAATCTATTTCTTGCAATAAAAATTTTTTTAACAAGAACTAATAAATATTACGTAATTTTACCTATCATGAATGTCAGTGATTTTGGAAAACGGATATCTGAACGAAAACATACTTATGTTGGACGCGAATGGATGGAAAAACAAGAAAACTACTTCATCATTCATTATTATAGGTAAACATGTAGCAATATTAGATCCTGCGGGAAGCGATTCCGCTGATATAATTTTAAAATTGTTAGATGATTTTAAAATTGAAAAAGATTCAGTAAGATATATATTTGTTAGTCACAGACATAACGATCATTCAGCAGGTGCATCTATATTAGTTAAAAAGCTAAGTAAAGCTGTCATTTATGGGCATCCAATAACAATTGAAAATCTAAAAAATCCTGAGAAAATAAATGATGCAACGCGTAAGATGTACGGCTACTTGGCTGAACCAATAGACCCTGTTAAGGATATGGAAAAATTAGTTGAAATTAAGGACAACAATTTATTCGATCTTGGAAATGGAATAAGCGTAAGGGCCCTTTACATGCCGGGGCATACGTCTGACCATTTAATGTTTCAGGAAACCTTAAACGATTTCATCTTTACAGGTGATGGCGCGGGTCTTTTTTCGGGAAAGTACATGACTGCCCTGCCTAACTCATTTCCTCCAAGCTTCAAGTACAATGAATACAAAAAATCGCTTACTAATTTGATTGAAATGAAACCAAAGATGTTGGGGTTTTCACATTTCGGATCAATTAAGGGTAATGATGTGAATAAAGTCTTAATTGATTCCTTAAATATACTTGAAGAATGGAAAGAGATCATAAGCAGCCATAACGACTATGAGAACATCCTATTTTATAAATACAAAAATAATTTCGATCTTTTCTCTGAGAATTTTCGGGATGAAGTTCTCAGAATAATAATTAATGGTTTTGCAAAAAATCTATGATTTTTTTAAAGGATAAAGATCATATTCTTCAGATATGCTCATGAAAATGTTCCTAGCTAGTTTAATGTTGGTTATTACTGGTATATTGTTATCTATCGCCTCCCTCCTTATGTAATAACCGTCTCCAAATGACCTATAAGATTTTCCAGGCGTGTTTATTACAATGCCTATGCCATTTTTTCTTATTATGTCAAGTATATTTGGCTCTCTATTATCGCTTATTTTGTAAACAATTTTTGATTCAAGACCTTTTTCCTTGAGACATCTGTATGTACCAGGTGTTGCATATATTTCCCAGTCTTTAATGTAATCAAGAAAATCAAGTTTTTTCTTGTCATCGTCATTCAAGCTTAGCAATACGGATTTCTTATTTATTTTATAAACGGATATGAACGCCTTGAATAAAGCTTCATTAAAATTCTTACCTATGCCCATTACCTCTCCTGTTGATTTCATTTCAGGCCCAAGAACGGGATCAGCACCTTTAAGCCTGTTAAATGGAAACACTGAAAGTTTGACATAATATCTTCCGTTAACTTTTAAATCCACATCTTTTAATTTTTTGCCAAGCATTAATGATGTACCTAATTTCGCATAAGGTATATTATTTGCTTTTGAAATGAAAGGTACAGTTCTGCTTGCCCTCGGATTTGCCTCTATAAATATTATTTCATCATTTTTTACCATCAACTGATAATTTACAAAGCCTAAAATATTTGATTTCAATGTTAAATCTTTAACATCATCAATTATTTTTTTAAGCACATCATTTTTTATATTCACTGTTGGATATACCATTGTGCTATCGCCGGAGTGAATGCCTGCCTCTTCCAGATGTTCAAGTATGCCCATGATATGGACATTGCTTCCATCTGAAATTGCGTCCACATCAATTTCTATTGCATTATCTATAAATTTTTCTACCAGGATAGGAAATTCATTGCTTAATTTATTGTCTGTTAAATAATTTTTAAAATCATTCTCATTGTATATTATGCTCATGCCAGAACCTCCTATGATATATGATGGCCTTATTAGCAAAGGATATCCTACCTTTGATGAAAAATCATTAAAATTTTCCATATTCGTTATAACTATGCTCGGTGCCCTTTTCTTATCATTTTCTTCTAAAAATTTGGCAAATTCGTTTCTGTCCTCGAGCATGTTAATGAAATAAGGTCTTGTTCCCAAAATTATTTCTTCACCGAATTCATTTGAGAGTGCATCCACAAGGTTTATTGATGTTTGACCCCCGAATTGAACAATTATCCCATACGGCTTTTCGTTGTCTATCACATTTGATACATGTTCAAATGTTAAAGGTTCAAAATAAAGCTTATCCGGAAGGTCAAAGTCCGTTGATACTGTTTCTGGATTGTTGTTTATTACTATGCTCTTGAAACCTGACTCCTTTAAATATAAAACTGCTTCAACTGTGGAATAATCAAACTCTATTCCCTGGCCAATCCTTATAGGCCCTGATCCTAGGACGATAATTCCTCTCTCAACAGTTTTGGATTCGTTCTCTTCACCGTTGTAAGTACTGTAATAATAAGGAGTGACCGCATCGAACTCACCCGCGCAGGTGTCTATTGCTTTAAAAATTGGAATTATGTTATACTCTTTCTTCATTTTTCTGAATTTTCTTTCATCTATTTTCATCATCTTTGATATGAATTTATCACTTATTCCAAGCTCTTTTGCTCTCTTTATAGTTTCTTTATCATGCATTATTTTCAATTTTTCTTCAATTTCTACAATATTTTTAATTTTGTTAAGGAAGAACATATGCCATCCTGTAAGTTCTGAAATTTTTTCCAAGTCAAAATTTCTCTTTATGGATTCAGCAATTGCGAAAAGTCGAATATCAGTTGGAACATTTAAAAGATTCTTTAATTCACTTTCACTTACTTCAAGCGTAAATAAGCTGTAATAGTTTTTGTCAAGAGAGAAAATAGCTTTCATAAGCGCTTCCTCAAATATTTTACCTATGCCCATCACCTCTCCTGTTGATTTCATTGACATCCCTATTTTCCTTTCCGCATTCTTAAACTTTTCAAAAGGCCACCTAGGTATTTTAACCGCAACATAATCTATTGCGGGTTCAAATGCAGCGTACGTATTTCCAGTTACGGGATTCCTAATTTCATCTAGCGTATAGCCAAGAGCAATTTTTGCTGCTATCCTTGCTATTGGATACCCTGTGGCTTTAGATGCCAGGGCACTAGACCTTGATGTTCTAGGATTTACTTCAACAACGAAATATTCTTCCGTTTTTGGATTAAAAGCAAATTGTATGTTGCAAGAACCTATTATTTTCAGGCCTTCAATGATCTTGAATGCAGAGTTTCTGAGTCTCTGGTAATTTTCATCGCTCAACGTTAGAGATGGCGTTACAACAATACTTTCTCCTGTATGGATACCCATTGGGTCTAGGTTTTCCATTGAACATACTGCAATCTTGTTCCCCTTTGAATCCCTTATTAATTCGATTTCAAACTCCTGAAGGTTCAGCAGTGATTGCTCTATTATTATTTCGTGAAGTGGTGAGATCATCAATCCTTCAGAGCTAATTTTTTTAAGCTCTTCCCCATTGTATGCTATGCCTGTGCCAGCGCCTCCAAGCGTGAATGATGATCTTATTATCATGGGAAAATTGCCAATCTTTTCCTCTGCTGTTTTGATATCTGCCATACTTTTGCAATTGAAACCGATTGCAACAGGTTCTTCGATGGATGATAAAAATTCACGGAATTTTTCCCTGTCTTCGGCTATGTCTATTGACTCTTTTCCTGTACCGATTATCTTTACGTTATATTTTTTTAATATGCCCGCTTCCCCAAGTTCATGAACCGCATTTAGTGCAATCTGTCCTCCAAATCCCGATGCGATGCTATCAATTTTCTCCTTTTCAATTATTTTTTCCAGCGTTTCCATTTTGATAGGTTCAAGATAGACCGAATCTGCAAACTCAAGTTCTGTCTGAATGGTTGCGGGATTAGGATTCAAAACCACAACCTTGCAATTTTCTTCCTTGAATGCCCTACATGCCTGTGTACCTGAATAATCGAACTCGGCAGCCTGACCAATAACGATCGGGCCTGATCCAATTAAGAGAATGTTTTTGATGTTATGGTCCCTTGGCATATTCTATCACCATCCTTCTGAATTTTTCAAAAATGAAATTTGTATCTGATGTTCCAGGCCTTGATTCAGGATGGTATTGAACACCCCAGATAGGTCTATATCTGTGTATGAAGCCTTCCACTGTACCATCATTTATGTCCTTCTGATTGAAAATTATTTTTTCATCCTCTTTATATTTTATTGCAAAACCATGGTTATGCGTTGTTATGTAAATTCTCCCATCATAGATTACTGCATGATTTGTCCCCCTGTGACCAAATTTCATTTTATATGTTTCAAGCATCAAGCTCCTACCAAGCAGTTGATGACCTAAGCAAATACCAAGAACAGGTGTCTTTATATATTTAAGTTTAGAAATGAAACTTTCAAGTTCCTCATGCTTAGGATCACCTGGGCCATTAGATAAAACTATTCCATCAAAATCATATTCATTAAATTCTTCAAAGTATGGTATTACTGAAATGTCTGCAAAACTCATTAAATTTTTTAATATGCCATTCTTTACGCCAAAATCTATCAAGGCAATATTGAGATCTTTCCCATTATCATAGTATGCTTTTTTCTTTGAACCAGTGTTTTTGAAGAGAGGCAACTTATTCGGATCAGGAGCATTTTTCAACATGTCCTCTGCATCCTTTAAATCTTTTTCAGGGTTACCAGGATATATTATTCCCAAAGTTGATCCTGAATGCGTTATTTCCCTTACCAATTTTCTTGAATCTACTTTTGTTAAAATTGGAACTCTTTTCTTTATTAAAAAATCTACAAAATTACTTTCCAAATATACGTCCTGAGCGACCACAGCCTCAACCCATATGTTGCTTGATTCAATATGATTTTCCAGTACGCCATAGTTACCTATTAGAGGGAATGAGAAAATCAGAATCTGACCAGCATAAGATGGATCAGTTACGCTCTCGGTGTATCCCTGCATTGATGTAGTAAAAACAAGCTCACCAGTTTTCGAAAAAGGATTTCCTAAAATCTTTCCTTTAAACACTTTTTCATTTTTTGTCAACAAAAAACCATCCATTAAGGAATAAGTAAAAGCTGATCATAATATTAAATATTTTGAAAAGATTTAAATTTGTATTAAAGTTAAACAATTTGAATGATCGAAGTATTAAACTTAAGCAAAAAATTTAATGGCAATACGGTTTTAAATAATATAAATTTCAAGATTACAAAAGGTGAAATTTTCGGATACTTGGGTCCGAATGGTGCTGGAAAGACCACAACAATAAGAATATTAACTGGAATAATAGAGCCCACATCTGGAGAAATTTACATAGAAGGGTATGATTTAAAAAAAGATAAGAAAATTATAAGACAAAAAAGCGGATTACTAACTGAAAATCCAGGATTTTACGAAAGATTTGATGCCATGGAAAATATAAAATTTTTTTCAAGGTTGTATGGCCTGAATGAAAAAGAACTAAATTCAAAATTGGAATATTATTTCAAGATGTTTGATTTATGGGGTCATAGAAGCAAGCCAGTTGGAACATTCTCTAAAGGAATGAAACAGAAACTTTCTTTAATTAGAGCGGTTCTGCATGATCCAGAATATGTTTACCTTGATGAACCAACGGCATCGCTAGATCCGGAAACATCAACCACGGTAAAATCTTTCATAAAGGAGATGAAAAAACAGAATAAGACTATTTTCGTAAGCACACACAATCTTTTTGAAGCAGAAGAAATATGTGACAGAGTAGCGATCCTGAACAGAGAAATCATAGACATAGGAAGACCCGATGAGCTTAAGTACAAGCTTTATGGTAAAAAGATCATCGTTGAATTTGAGAATGATCCAAAATTGGTAATGGACATTCTTTCTAAATCTGGTCTTGATTTCGAGATTGTTGGAAAAAAAGCTATAATTAATTTTGATGGAAAGAGTTCAGTAATAATAAAATCGCTTGTTGAATCAGGTGTTGAAGTATCCTATGTGTACAGAGAGAATCATTCTCTTGAGGAAATTTACCTGGAGATGGTTAAATAATGAATTTTAAAAATATATCAATAATATACAACAAGGATTTAAAAGAAATAATGACCCTCAGGACGGTAAAATATTCACTAATAATTTTTCCAGTCTTATTTTTGGCCATTTTGTTGTTCATTCTTTATTTTTCATATATGAATCTTGGTTCAGGATCCAATCTACCAGGATTTTTAAATAATACACTTAAAACAGTTCCTTACAGTTCAAATGGCAGGATTTTTTATTATTTATCTATGAATTATCTTATTTTTCTTTCCATAGTTCCTTTATCTCTCGCCTCAACGATATCATCATACAGCGTTGTGGGCGAAAAGCAGCAGAAGACAATTGAGCCCATACTTGCCACGCCCATTGATGATAGAGAATTTTTCCTAGGAAAATTATTAGCACCGCTCTTCCCCACAATAGGCATCACGTATGCTGTCATCGCCATTTATTCTATTTTTTCGGATTTGATAAGCGTTAACTATGGCTATCTTATCTACCCGAATGTTTCCTGGGCTGTAATAGTTTTTCTTTTTATTCCCTTTTCAACGATCATGATGATCCTGATGACGTTGCTTTTTTCTTCCAGAGCGATTGATCCAAGATCCTCACAACAATTTTCAGCAATTATCCTTATTCCGATACTTGTAATCTTTTTCCTGAGCATGCTGATTTACTCAATTGAATCTATTCTGCTACTTATTCTGACAATTATTGTTATTCTCAGCGACATATTTTTATTTAGAATAACTGTAAGAATATTTGACAGAGAAACAATAGTGACGAGGTGGAAATAAAATGTATTTATCTGTTTATGGGCATTTAAATGTTGATTTTTTGTTACAGGTTCCTGAAATTCCTATGGAGGGATCTATATTTACAAATGGTACTACAGTTCGTGCAGGTGGTACAGCAAGAAACATCTCCCTTGTTTCAGGAAAACTTGGCATGGAAAACGAAATATTCTCCAAGGTGGGAAAAGATTTTCCTAAAAATTATATCATGGAATTGGAAAAAAATGGCGTTAGCACTAAAAACATCCTTATTGATGAAAGATACAATTTTTCTCCCGTTTGTTTCATAGTAAGTGATTTAAAAAAACAGGTAGCGTTCATTGACCAAGGTCCAATGAATGATAACGGTCTCGAATACAAAAAATTGCCTTCTGGCAATTTTGTTCATTTTGGCACAGGAGATCCGCATGAATACTTGAAAATTAAGGAAAGAATTGAAAAAAATGTTTCATTTGATCCTGGCCAGGAAATACATTACAGGTATTCAAAGGAAACTTTCACATCCATGCTGGAGGGGTCTAAATTTCTATTTTTGAACAGAAAGGAATTTGAAAAGGCAAAAGAATTTCTCGATTCAGAAAATATGTTGAATCTAACAGAAAATATAATAGTTACACTGGGTTCTGATGGTTGCCTTATAATGAACAAAAATGAAAAATTTACAATGGAAGCATATAAGGTAAACGCAAAAGAAACATTAGGAGCAGGTGATTCATTCAGAGCGGGATTTTATCTAGGCATAAAGAATCAATTTAATTTAAGGAAGTCCTGCCTATTGGGTATGAAAATAGCTTCCATTGTTGTAATGCATGGGTCTATACCGCAAAATTTTCCACCATTGAAAGAATTAATAAATTCTCTATGAAATTTTTAAAGTTCAATAAAAATAAAAAAGGATTATGGAATATGTATTAGGAAGTGTAAAATTATCATTGTTAAGAAAAGTATTGATATTGTGTTTACCACTTTTACTAGAGGATTTATTGCAGGTCCTGCAGTATCTTTTAATGCATCGCCCACGGTATCTCCGACTACAGCTGCCTTGTGGGCTTCCGAACCTTTTCCTCCATAGTTTCCTAGTTCTATGTACTTCTTTGCATTATCCCAAGATCCGCCACCCACGGTCATCATTATAGCTAAAGCGAAGCCAGAAAGTATAACGCCTAGCAATAAACCTCCTAATGCAAGAGGTCCAAGAATAAAACCCACTGCCAATGGAGTAACTACAGCGACCACTCCAGGAACAACGAGTTCTCTTAGCGCGGTTCTTGTGACTATGTCAACGCATTTTCCATATTCAGGCTTTGCTTTTCCTTCCATCAGACCTTTTATTGTATCAAACTGTCTTATAACTTCTTGAACAATTGCATTCGCAGCTCTTCCAACTGCTCTCATTAAAAATGATGTGAAGAAAAATGGAAGTGTTGCACCTATTAAGAGACCGACAAGCACTAACGGGTTCACAATTTCAAATGAGCTTAATATTTGTGATGCAGTATATGTAAAATTTGATGTTGTGGTTGTTACAACAGTTTGATAGTATGCTGCAAATAATGACAAGGAAGCAAGTGCTGCTGATCCAATTGCATATCCCTTTGTAATTGCTTTTGTAGTGTTTCCTACAGCATCCAATGGATCTGTTACTTTTCTCACATCTTCAGGAAGCCCGGCCATTTCTGCAATACCCCCGGCATTGTCAGTTATTGGCCCGTATGAATCTATTGAAATAATAATTCCAGCCATAGAAAGCATGGCTGTAGATGCTATGGAAATACCAAATATGCCTTGCATGGGGTCCGAAAAGCCATTAAAAATCACGAATGAAATTAAAATGCCTGATCCTATAACAATTATTGGCAAGAAACTTGCCTGAAGTGCATATGACAAACCTGTAATAATTGTAACCCCAGCACCTGACTTTGATGCCTTACTTGTTTCAAGAGTTGGTTTGTATTTATAGTCAGTATAATATTCAGTTATGAATACCATAAATGCCATGATAAAAATGCCTATTATACCAACATAAAATGCATCAAGGTTATTTTTTAAATAATAATAAGATACAACAAAGAAACCTATGACCGCGATAATACTGGATATAATAATGCCTTTGTGTAAAGCTGGAACTATCTTTTTATTTTTACCTATTCTAACAAAGGGTATTGAAATCAATGTTGCAACAATACCAATGGCACCAAAAAGTAATGGCAGAATTACGTAATTAGAATATTGTCCATAAAGCAAAAATGCAAGAAGCATTGATGCCAATGCTGTAACAACATATGTTTCGTATAGGTCAGCGCCCATCCCAGCACAATCGCCAACGTTATCACCAACATTATCTGCAATTACAGCAGGATTTCTTGGATCATCCTCAGGAATTCCGTACTTGACCTTCCCAACCAAATCTGCGCCAACATCCGCTCCTTTTGTATATATTCCTCCACCTACTCTGGCAAATAGGCTTATCAATGATGCACCGAATATGAAGCCAACCATTAAACTAGGGTCTCTAAGCCAGAAATAAAAAAGAGAAATTGCTAGCAGGGCAATGCCAACAACGGACATACCTGTAACACTTCCACCCCTGAATGCTAGGGAGAAAGCCTTCTGAAGACCCTGTTTTGCCTTGTTTGCAGTTCTTACATTTGCTCTTATCGATATATGCATACCTATATAACCAGCAATCGCAGATCCAAAAGCTCCAACAGCGAAACCTAGTGCAAGAACAAAACCATGGGGAAGTGCAAAAGCAATAATGATGACGAGAACTAAAGCTACAATTGCTATAGTTGTATACTGCCTTTTCATGAACGCTTTTGATCCTTCCTGGATTGCATGTGCAATCCTTTTCATTTCATCAGTACCTTCATCTTCTCTAAGTATGAAATATGCCTGTAATCCAGCGTAAATCAATGCTATCAGGCTGATAATCAGGATTGCTATATCTACGAGATCCATTAGTATAACCTCCTTGACATGAAAAGAAATATATTAATAAAAAAGTTTCTTTTAATAGAGCATTAACCCTATGGCGGAAATAAACAGTTAGACCACCTATATATACTCATAAATAAAAAGTATCGGAAAATGGCCGATTTCTAAGATACTAAAAGTGTAGGGGGTACGTACTTTTTAAAGAAAATCTATCACAAATGCCTTATAATACATAATAAACTTGCAAGAAAATAACAATAGATTTAACGGTTTATTTCTGACATAACATTAACCTAAAAAGATTTATATTAAGTAATGAATAACGTAAGCAATGAGAGCATTTATCATAGGAAGATTTCAGCCATTTCATCTAGGTCATACGATGATGACAGTAGAGCTAGCAAAAAGATATGATTCTATTATAATTGGTATAGGGAGCGCTCAAGAATCACACACCCCAGAAAACCCTTTTACAGCTGGAGAAAGACATCTTATGATCTCGAACACACTCGAGAGCAGAAAAATATACAATTTTTATCTTGTTCCAATAGAAGACATACATAGAAATGCCCTCTGGGTAGCGCATATTGAGTCAATTGCGCCTCCTTTCACAAATGTATATGCAGGAAATCCTTTGACAAAAAGGTTGTTCGAGGAACGAGGTTACAGGGTTGAGACACCAATTCTCTACGATAGGGGAAAATATTCAGGCAGGGAAGTAAGAAGAAGAATTTTAAACAATGAAAACTGGCAGGAGCTTGTGCCTGAAGAGGTTGTTAAGGTAATTAATGAGATCGATGGCATAAATCGCATTAGGGAGATTTCAAAATCTGATGAAATGACTTCATCTTTTCCTTAAATAGAGGCTTTCTTCCAAATTTTTCAGTCATTTATCCTATGTAAATAAATGAAATTATGAATATGAAAAGTGAAATTATGAATGTAATGATCACAATTAATATTGATATCCTTAGTCTTCTTATCATCTTTTTCACGTATACTGATACTTTATCAATGTAACCTTTACCAGCAATTTTTAAAAGTAATTTAGTGCTGTAGAACCCCATATAAACATTTTCAAGATTTTTATAAGCCATGTCAACAGCATCTTCAACTCCAGATAAAATATCATCAAGATTAGCATCATTCCCAATCGGATTAAGGTCTTTTGGATTTATGTTAACAATGTGATTGTCCGTTGAATAAATTTCAACGTCATCAAATTTCTTGCCTATCTTTTCAATTATCTTAGACCTCAGGTCCTTCTTAATATTATTTCCATCAATTAGAATATATCCATACTTTTTCTTTCCCTCAAAAACAAGTGCTTGAATACCCATTGGCCCTATGCTCTTTGTTATGATTTTTTTCTGGCCAATGCCACATTTAACAGGCTCTTCTTTGAGAGTGTTCAATTTTGATTTCAATTCGTTTAGTAAGTTTTGATCAATATCATCAAGTGCCTTGTAAGATTCATCAAAATTGTTATGAGCATCTATAACCACTACATCCCTTATTTTTGATGATCTCAATTTTCTCATTATTTTCATTCCAAGTTCCAGTTTTATATCATCAAAGCCTTTTCTATCGGGTATTAAGGTTACAATGGCTACCTGATCAATTAGTTGTGTCCTAAAGGAAATGTTTCCGCTTACCCTTACAATATCTGATACCTTTGAACTGTATTTTAGATTTTTAATATTATTTATTATGCTATTTGCAATTTTCTCAATATCCTCATCCCCGCCACAGTTTTCATTATGAGTGCTGCTCGTATGAAAGACCAGAATATTTTCACTTATACCTTTCAATCTATTGAATAATTTTCTAGGAAGGTCACTGCATCCTATCTCTCCGAAAGGTCCAGGATGAACGTAAGGAAATACAAGGATTGCCTTTATGGCTCCTTTCTCATTCTTAATAGATAAAGTATGTATTGGTATTTCCATGACTGAATACATTTTCAACAGAAAATTGTTAAGGGATAGCATTTCTTCATGTCTTTGAACGGATATATAATTTATGAAATAGCCAACATATTTAACGGGATCGAGATCAAATTCATTTTTAAATTCCCTGGATAGATAAAAAATGAAAAATCTTGATGCGAATATGAACATTATTGCTGAGATAAAGAATGGTATTAGATATAGATATGCCTTGTCTGAGAAGATATAAAAAACTGAAATTGAGAAAACGTAAAACATAGAAATTAAAGAGAGCTTTTTTTCACTCACCGTAAGAAATGGTTTCAAGAAAAGATACCTCAGAAAAGTGCTCATAGAAAAAGCGAGAAAGAATGCAACAATGAAATTTTTTACAAAGAATATTGACAATATAAGATATGCTGCAAATGTAATTATAAAAACAATCTCATCAAGCAATGAAATCCTAATTAATGGAAAATATTGATTGAATACCCGTAAAAATATAACATCAATAATTATCAATAATGTATAAGGTAATACAAAAATATAAAGAAAATTTAATAATGAAATTCTTACAACAAGTTCATAAATGATCATTATTGCATAAACTGTTCCCATAGATATCGCAACGTTAGGGGATTTGAACAGGTTTTTCGTTAGTTCAATGAAATACTTTTCTTGTTCCATTTTACATTGACAGAAATGAAGAATACAATTTTAAATTTTCCCACAGCAAATATTTATATTTAAAAATAGAAAATTTTTAAATAATATATATACTTATTTTAGATTATGAAGGAAATAAAAGGAATTATAACACCTGCGATTACGCCGTTCAGGAATGGCAAGATTGATAAAGACGGTATAAGAAAATTGATGGATCATCTTCATAATATCAACGTCTCTGGCATATTTCCCATGGGATCCACAGGTGCTATGCCATTCTTTTCAAAGGAAATGCATAAGAAAGTAATAAGGGAATTTTTTGAGTATAAAAAAGAAAATGATCTGTTTTTTCCAGGAACTGGAAAAAACAGCATTGATGAAGCACTTGAAATATCAAAGTTTGCTGAAGATCTCGGGGCTGATGCTCTTGTAATCGTAACGCCATATTATTTGAAGGTAAAACAGGATTCCTTATACCTTTATTTTGAATCCTTGCTCAAAAAAATTGAATCACCAGTAATAATATACAACATACCACAGTTAACAGGGAATACCATTGAAGCAGAAACAGTGAATAAGCTTGCTAGTAACTATTCCCAGCTCATAGGCATAAAGGATTCAAGCGGAGATCTTTCATTTTTCCAAGATTTTCTTTTAAAATTAGATAAGAAATTTCGAGTTTTTCAAGGCCAGGATGAGCTGCTATTATCATCTTTAATTGTTGGAGCTACAGGAGGCGTCTGTGCAACTACAAATTTCACAGACCTTGCTGTGAAAGTGATGGATTCATTCTCTAATGGTGATCTTGATAGAGCTGCAGAATACCAGGAAAAGCTAAGCAGAGTAAAAAATTACCTTAATAGCAAGACTTTTCCACAATCTTATTCTTATCTTTTCTATAGACTCGTAAACGGCATAGATTTTACAGGAACAATACCACCTCTATCAGATTTGGATGAAAATGAGAAGAATGAAATATATGAAAAATTGAGAATTTTGTTATAAGCTCCAATCTATTATACTTTTTATCTCATCTTTTGGCTTTTCATTGAATATCCATGTTTCCTCAGGTTTGATCTTTGCAGTGATAAGATCATCCATTGAATATTTTCTACCATATTCTGAAAGAAATTTAGCCGCCTGTATATAGTGGTTCTTTGAACCATCCTCTACGCCAGCTATTGTGAGATTTTTGTCTACGATTTTGGTTATGAAGGTCCCATTGTCTATTTTACCTGTACCAGCCGTTCCGAACATTATTATTATGCCGTTATAATTGATGTTCTCTATAGCCTGAATAAACACATCAGCGGAACCTGCCGCATCTATTGCCAAGTCCATAGGGTTTTCACGAATCCCTTCATTCCACATATTTGTAGATGAATCGAAGAATTTTATTCCATTTTTTTTAATTATTTCCATAATATTTTCTGGAAGTGGATGCCTGTTGACTATGGTTACTTCAAAACCAATGCTTTTAAACACAAGCGATGATAATACACCTTCTGAACCTGTACCAAAAACCCACGCTCCCTTGCAGTTCAGTGTAGAATCAGCACAGTCCCATATGGTCCTGCCTTTCAAATGGTTGAATACCTCTACCATTTTCATAACATTCTTTGTTGGTTCTACAAGTGCTCCTATTTCACCAATTTCCTTATCCACAGAAATTAAAAATTCTTCGTCTTCGTAAAAATATTCGCGCATGAAACCATCCCTACCCCTGATTCCAGCTTCCACAAAATTGCCATCAGTGCAATAATCTTGCCTTCCTATCTTGCATAATAAGCAATTTCCTGGCCTTCTCACCATAGGAGCCACAACATCCCCGACTTTGAAATTGGAATTTTCTGGCACTTCTTCTATAACACCAAGAGCTTCATGACCAAGTATTAGCTCTTCCCCTTTTTCAGGTCTAGTAAAAGGCAGTTTGTTGTTAACTATTTCTCTATCTGTACCGCATATTCCATTGTAAAGAGTTTTTATCTTAATTTTATTCTCAACTTTGAGATCAACGTTCTTAAGCTGCACTCCAACATTGCCAGGTTTTACCACCAGAGCTTTCATTTCAATCATCCCATAATATAGCAATCACCCTTGCAGGTGATCCATCACTGTTGAATATCTTAAGCGGTAATGCAATTGCAAACACTACTTTGTTTATTAATATTTTTAATTTTCTAGAATTAAGATTCTCTATTATGAGTGTATTATTTCCCAACAAAGTCTTATGAGCTGGAAACTTTGCATTTTCTGGGTCTTCCACGGATGGTGAATCTAAGCCTACAAGTTTCACATTCTTTTTAACAAGTGCTTTTGCCGCACCCTCTGTAATATATGAGAATTTTTTAAATTCAGTCATTCTATACCAGTTTCTGTTGCTTCCGGTATAAAAAAATACCCTTTCCATGAAAACATCCTTTACAATTTTTTCGTCTATAAAATCGGATGAACTTGCATCCAATACTTGAACATAACCGGAATATGCTAGAGTATCGAGTTCATCTACACTCTTTCCATTTTTAATGAAATGTGAAGGGGCATCAACATGCGTAGATGTGTGAGTTCCAAGATACAATTCCTTTACGTTGTATCCATCCTTTTCAAGTACTTTCACATTTTTTATGTTTGGAACCGGATCGCCTTTGAAATGTACCATATTTGCTCTAATGTCATATGAAAGGTCTATGATTCTCATGGCTATCACCTGAATGTTCCTTTAACCACCCAAGGTGGCTCATTTTCATCAAAGTATTCCATACCCTGAATCTTAAAATCTTCAATTATCTTTTCGTTAACATAAATACCGAGACCGGGCTTTGATGAAATTGTATAAAACCCATCCTCTATTTTATAGCCATCTTTTATGAATTCAAGTTTCCAGCTAGGCCATGAATTTTCAAAGCTCTCCTGAATAAGAAAATTTGGTATGTTTACATCTACCTGGAGTGAAGCAGCCGTCTGTACTGGACCAAAAGCATTGTGTATGGCGACTTCTACGCCGAATGCATCTGCAAGTACTGATGCATATTTCGTTTCAAGAATGCCACCAACGTTTGTCACGTCAGGCTGAATCACATCCACAAGATCATTCTTAAAGTACGGTAGAAATAAATTTTTATTCAGTACCCTTTCCCCTAAAGCTACCTTTGCATTTACATTTTTTCTGAATTTTATCAGTGATTCAAAAGCATCAGGATGTACAGGCTCTTCCATAAAAAGAGGAAAAAATTTCTCAATAGCTTTTCCTGCACGAATTGCAGAATTTGCATTGAACCTTCCATGGTATTCTATTAAAAGATCTAATTTTGTTTCGTTTCTCAGGGTAGAGACTATTTCAACTGCATTTTTTAAATGCTCATCATCAAGTGTATCGAACTGATTACCGAAAGGATCAAACTTTATTGCTTTGTAACCAAGATCTTCCATTTTTTTTGCCTTATTAAGAAAATCTTCCGGTTTTATGCAATCAGAGTACCAGCCATTGGCATATGCTTTAACTTTATTTCTTACCATACCCCCGAGCATCTTGTATACTGGCAAGCCGAATGCCTTACCAATGATGTCCCAAGATGCTATTTCAAATGAGCTTAAGGCAGCTGTGGATTCCATGGATACGGGAAGATAAAAAGAATTTTTGTAAAACTCCCTAACATTCTTTGATATTTCGGTAACATCCTTACCGAAGAATATTCTTGCTACCTCTCTCATTTCCTCGAGTACTGGTAGAGTCATGAGTGTTGTTGGTGCCTCTCCATATCCTACAAGGCCGTCATCCGTTGTCAATCTCAGAATGAGAATTGTAGAGCTCCATGGAGTATTTGTTATCTTTTCTCCAAGCTCAAATATTTCTATATTTTTTATTTTTAACATTTTGATCACCTCATATTATAATTCTTATGTCCGTAGCGAAAGCTCCGTTTTCATTTACTATTATGGGATTTATGTCCATTTCCTTTATGTTAAGGTCTATCACCATTCTGGAAATTCTTGTAAGTGCACTAATTAATGAACCAAAACTATAATTCCTCTTTCTTGCATTCAACAAATCATATACCTTGCTCTCTTTAAGCATTTCAAGTGCTTCATCCTCTGATACTGGTGATAAGCCATAGCTTACGCTTTTTAAAACTTCAACATATATTCCACCCAGACCAACAAGAACAGATGGCCCAAAAACTGGATCGGCCATACCTCCTATGAATATTTCAACCCCCGATAGCTGCTTCTGTATAAGCACTCTTGGTGCCTTTGCCTTAATTTCATTGAATGCACTTTCCAGATCTTTTTCTTCAACGTTCATTATTACTCCACCCATTTCTGTCTTATGAACTGGCTGATCTGCGGACATTTTCATCACTACGGGAAAGCCAATACGCTTAGCCTGAGCAATTGCATCTTTCAATTCTGTAACAATAGCATAATCTGGAACTCGTATGCCGTATATTTCCATCAATTTTATCGATTCTTCATCTGTCAAGCTGTTTTTATCGTTCAATAATTTTTTTGCTTCTAATAAAGGTTCAGAATATCTGATCTTTTTTACTGGTTGCCTCTTCTTCAGGATATTTTTAATGGCCTTTACGGCATCCTCAGGAAAATTGAACGCTGGTATGCTTACAGAATCCAGCATTCTTATTGCAGAATCTGAATCCGATCCCATTAAAACACCCGCTATACTTTTCCCCTTATATTTTGTAAGTGCTTTTGCCACCTCTGTACAACTTACCATTGCGAGGGATTGAACAAGGACAAGCTTAGTGCAATCAAGATCCTGGATTATTTCAAGAGCTGTTTTGTATCTTTCTGCATTTGCATCACCTGAAAGGTCAAGAGGATTTTTTGGAATGCTCTGAGGTGGTAGCATTTTTCTTAAAGCGTTAAATTTTAATTCAGGTATTTCAATAAGATTTAATGATTCTCTCTCAATTTCATCGGTTGTCAAAACTCCATGACCTCCAGAATTTGTTACAACAAGAATATCCTTTGAGAACTTTTCTTCCGAAAGAACCATTTTAATCAGGTTTAGGAAATCATCTAAATTATCTACTAATATTCCTCCAACTGTCTTTACCGCTGCCTTGAATAGTTCAATTGACCCCGCAATGCTCCCCGTATGAGTTTTAACTGCCTGGGCTCCTGATTTTCCTGTTCCACCTTTTATGAAAACTATAGGCTTCTTTTCTGTAATGTTTGGAACTTCATCCAGGAATCTCTGGCCATCTGCAACACCCTCTACGTATGTGAAAATTGCTTTAGTATTTATATCATTTGCGAGAAATTCAAAAACGTCAATTTCATTTATGTCTGTTTGATTTCCCATGCTAACAAAGTAGCTTAATCCCGTTTTTGTCCTCTGTGCCCAGTTTAACATGTATGCGCCCATACCACCTGATTGTGCAACTATTGCAACATTTCCAACTTTCACATCAGCATAAGTAAATGTTGCATTGAAAGAGGGTGTAGTGAAACCCATTGTATTAGGACCAAGGAACCTTATAGAATATTTTTTGGCAATTTCCTTTATTGTATTCTCTAGTTCAGCACCTTGCTCATCAACTTCCTTGAAACCGGATGTTATTATAACTGCAGCCTTAGTTCCTATTTTACCTATTTCTTCCATTACATTTGGTACACCATCTCTTGGAATACTTACAATCACGAGATCAACAGGTTCTCCAATATCAATTAAGGATTTGTATGCACGAATACCTTCAACTGAATCTACCTTATCATTTACAGGGTACAATTTCCCCTGGTAAGTGGATTTTATGTTCCTTAAAATTATGTTTCCTATCTTTTCTTTTTCTCTCGATGCCCCCACAATTGCTATTGACCTAGGTTTAAATAATTCTTCCAACATAATTAAATTAATAACTGATATCTTATATAAGTTTTTCTTATATTTATTCAAACAATAAAATTTTTTTCTTGTTGCTAAAAATTTATTACCTTCTTTTTGGTATAGAATTTTATGGTAAGATACCTTCCCATAGGGAATGGAAGAATTCTTGTGAATTTTGATTCTGATTATAGAATTGCCGATTTCTATTATTCAAAGGACCTCTCTGAAAACCATTCCATAGGAAAGCCTTTCAGGTTCGGTATATGTGTGAACAAAAATTTTAACTGGATAGAAAGGAACAATATCGAAAATGGTGATTATCTCGATCATACGATGGTTGGCTACATACAAAGCAAATTCAATGATGTTGAATTTGAAGTTAAAAATTTTGTGGACATCTATGAGGACATTTACGTAAGAAAAGTTACATTGAAAAATACAGTAAATGAAGATAAGGATGTGAAACTATTTTTTCACCAGAACTTTTACATATACGGTAATAACATAGGGGATACCGCGGGATATTTTCCTGAATATCAGGGGATTATCCATTATAAGGGCAGAAGATATTTTTATGCATCAACAATTGACCAGAATGGTAAAATTTTCGATCAATATTCAACAGGTGTAAAGGATTTTGAGGGTATGGAAGGAACTTGGAGGGATGCTGAAGACTGCAATCTTTCCATGAATCCAATTGCAACTGGCTCAGTTGATTCTGTAATGAGGCATTCTGTGTTGCTTAAAAAAAATGATTCTTTGAGCATTTATTATTACATTATTTGTGCTGAGAATTTGGATCTCTTAGAAAAATTTCAGGACAGGATAGATTACAGATATCTTGAAAGAATGGAATCTAGAACATCAAATTACTGGAAAGTCTGGCATGAAAAAGAAGTTATAAAACTCGAACCTGATTTTTTATCCTTTTTCAAAAGATCCCTTTTCGTCATAAGAAGCCATGTTAATGATATTGGTGGCATTGTCGCATCGAGTGACAGTGACATATTGAAATCGACGAGGGATGAATATTATTACGTCTGGCCAAGAGATGCATCCATCGCGGCTTATTCACTGATTTTTGCAGGCCATACTGCAACAGCAAGGAAATTTTTTAAATTTGCGAGGAATGTTATCTCTCCTAAGGGTTATTTTTACCACAAATATAGAATGGACGGAAACCTTGCAAGTAGCTGGATACCACATATATATAAAAATAGTGAAATAATACCTATTCAAGAAGATGAAACCTCATTAGTCCTCTGGGCAATGCACAAGTATTTCAAAAAAACAAATGATGTGGAGTTCATTTCAGGCCTGTACGATTCTGTGGTGCTAGGAGCATCAAAATTCATACTTGATTTTCGGGAAGATAATGGTCTTCCAAAACCATCATTTGATGTATGGGAAGAAAGGTACGGAATTCATACATATACAGTTTCTACAACATATGCCGCTCTCAGAGCATCCTCAGAAATAGCAACGGAATTTGGTGATTCCGACTACGCAAAAGAATTCGAAAATGCCGCAAATGAAATGAAAAACGCGTTTGAAAAATATTTCTATTCTGAATCCAAGGGGTACTATGCAAGAGCAATAATGGATGGTGTTCCTGATTTTACAGTTGACAGCGCAGTGATGTCGACCTTCTTATTCGGGATGAAGGATCCAAGGGATAAGAGGATAGAAAGTACAGTAAATCATGTAATGGAGAAATTGTGGGTGAAGGGAATTGGTGGCCTTGCAAGATATGAGAGGGATAACTATCAAAGGATAAAACAGGATGAAAATGTGGTTGGAAATCCATGGAACATTACTACCCTTTGGGCTGCACAGTATTACATTATGAACAATAACATAGGAAGGGCCTCAGATCTTATCAATTGGGTTTACAAACATGCTCAGAGGTCTGGCATTCTTTCTGAGCAATTAAATCCTTATGATGGCTCACCGCTTTCTGTTTCCCCTCTCATATGGAGTCATGCTGAAATGATTATTACACTGATTTTATACGATGATCTTTTAAAAAAGCACAGAAATGGCAATTAAAAACAATACAGATCTACCACAAAAAATATTTTAAATGAAAGTTTTTAGAAAGTCTTCAAGAATATTTGTGTAGTAAAAGAATGCTAGATAAGGAGAATGATATGGATTAAAGTACTCATGCACTTCCTGATCAGAAAGATGCTTTGTTGACATATAATAAAAATGATCTGAAGTCTGCAGCAAACCCCAAAGATCCATATTTTTATTGTTTTTTAAAGATTTTATCATTTCAAACGCTTCATTCTGCATATCATTACCAAGCCACGCTGAAAGATCCCTTTCTGTATCGGCCCATGAAATGGTTTTTGGTATGCTTAATGTTTCCCTCGCTTTCGAAAAGTTTACAGCATCCTTTATGGTCGATAATTCTATTCCATATCTATTTAATTCTCCAGGAAGTGCTTTCATGAATTCGAATATGCCAGTCTCATTCCAGTTATGTTCACCGAAAGTTTCATAGTCCATAAAAAGATTTATCACCTCACCCGGAGTTAGAGAAATCCATTTGGAATATTTATCAGCAAATAGTGGATATTCATTCCATGACCTGTTTGAAAATCTGAATGATATATCATCGCTGAGCCTGTAATTTCTCAAAAGAAGATTCAAACCTGAAACGCTTTTATATGTATAATTAGGTGAATTTTTGGAAATTATTTCATCCGTTCCTTCGGTGATTATGGTTTTAAACCCTAAATCTTTAACCATTCTTGAAATGGAATCATTGTAGATAAGTTCAGTGTTCCTGAATGTCTTAGGCATAATTCCAAATATCTTTATCAATAAATCATTTTGCTTTTTCACCTGCCTTCCGAACTCATCAGGGGCCCAGATTGAAGATAAACTGTGATAATACGTTTCACTTAAGAGTTCGCCTAGGTTGGATCTTATATATTCTTTGAGAATATCTATCACTTCAGAATTCATATCTATAAGCTGTTCAAGAAGAACTCCTGATATAGATATTGATGCTTTTATACCATTATCTATCAATGTTCTCGTCATCGGAATGTAACATTTGTTTATTATTCTGTTTAGTATTTCATTGTTCTTCTCAGACCAGAAATAATCGTGATTGCTGCCTATTTCACTCCTTCTGTACTCTCTTATTCTTTTTGGTTGGTGTAGTTGAAAATAAAAAACAACTTTTTTCATAAAAAATCACCGTAAACAGCCATGGTTTTTATTGCTGCCTCATCCCAAGTAAATTTCATGGCTTCCATCTGACCGTTCTGACCCATCAGCTTTCTAAGACTTTCATATTTAAATATAGAAATCATGTACTCGGAAAGTAAGTCCGTGTCCCAGAAATCAACCTTTAAAACATTTTTTAATGCTTCACCAACGCCTGTAGTTTTACTGATTATTGCTGGTGTGCCTGAAACCATTGATTCAAGAACTGTCATGCCAAATGGCTCGGATACTGCTGGAAGGACAAATATGTCACTATCAGAATAAAGATACTTTGCAATATGAAATTTAACAAAACCTAAAAATATGATTTCTTTGCCCGCATATTTTCCTGCAAGATCAACCATTTCATCCATTTTTTCCCCTTCTCCTGCAACTATAAACTGAACATCCTTTTTTTTACCGAGAACCTTTAATGCAGCTTCAATGAAAAATTTAGGTCCTTTTTGTGATGTGAGCCTTCCAAAGTATAGGACTTTTTTCTTTAATGAATAGCTTTTTCTGCTTGCGTAATATATTTCGCTGTTAACACCATTGTAAATGGTCCTTATCTTTTTCTCATCAGCGCTGTAATTCTTGACTATAATGTTTTTTGTATAATTTGATACTGTAATTACCTTATCCGCTTGCTCTATGCCGGTCTTCTCAATCTCCATGATCCTCTCCTGAGGATTAAAGTTTCCAGACCTGTCAAATTCTGTGCTGTGAACAGTAACTACCAGCGGAATATGATAAATATTTTTAAGCTGAACCCCCGCCTGGAATGTTATCCAATCATGGGCGTGTATTAACTTAATACCTTCGGGATTGAAGTTCTCAATGATCATATCATTATAATTTTTAACGAGATCAAAAAATTCAATGCTTCTACCATAGGAATTCTCGTAGCCAGAAAGATTTATCGTGAAAACATTAAATGGATACTGCCCAGCTGACATTACTATATCTGGAACATAAATGGTGATGTTTAGCAGATTGGATAGTTTTGTGAACAAATTCATGGTGTGTATGCCAAGGCCTCCAGAAAATACGGGTGGAAGTTCCCATCCTAATACAGCAATGTTTTTCATTCTCCCATCTTCGAAAGAATGTCCTCAAAGTATGCCCTCAAAAGCTCACCGTAGCTCCAAGCCTGAATTATACATCCCTTTGGCTCTTTAGGATTCTCACCATCAAATATCTCAGGAACGTATGTTAAATTAAACAATGCTCTGAAATACCTTAGAATCTTTTTGGGTTTCTCTCCTGCCTTTATAGAAGATGTAATGTATGGGCCTACAAGCCATGGCCATACTGTCCCATTATGATAAGCCTTGTCTCTGGAGTACCAATCTCCTTCATACTTTGACTCAAATTTAGGATCCTTTGGGGATAGAGTTCTTAGACCATATGGTGTAAGTAGTTCCTCGTCCACATTCTTTTTAAATTCGATGAAATTATGCATTACAGGAAAAGGCAAGGAAAATGCGAAAATGAAATTTGGTCTGAAGGAAAAATCATCCGGATCAGCTACATCAAGAACTTTGCCGTTATTGAAGAACTTATCACTGAACCTATTTTCCAATGATTCCTTGATATCGTAAATTCCTGTTTCCGTTTTTAAACCTAGCTCTTTGTCAAAATATTCAATTGTTGATATAGAGTTGTACCAGAGTGCATTGATTTCAACTGGTAAACCAATCCTTGGTGTCATTGCTCTGTTGCCAAAATTTGCATCCATCCAGCTCAGTGGTGCATCCTTTGTCCTTATAAAATTATCATCTAGTTCAAATTTTTCATTTCCTTTTATATAAGAATTTATGATCTCCTTTATATAAGGATAAAAGATTGAAAGATCATCTTTGTTATGTGTGTACTGGTAATATTTATAAACTGCATAAATAAACCAGAGAGATGTGTCAGCCGTGATGTAGTCATCTTTTGCAGATATTAATTTGGGTATTATATCATTTTTCATGGATGCTGCATACTTCAAGAGAATAGACTTTGCCTCATCATATCTTTTTCTAACAAGAAGTAATCCGGGCAAAGATATGAAAGCATCCCTTGCCCAAGGCCCAAACCAGTAATAACCGGCGATAATGTCATCACGTGTTATCAAAAATTTTGATGACATTGCTAATTTTTTGAACGGAATATTGGAATCATCGTCCATATTTTTTATGTAAGAATTCCTCACAGATTTGAAATCTTTCCCAGTGATCTTATCGCCTGTAATTTCTACCGTAAATTTCCTGCTTGGATTTTCGATCTCAAAGTATCCTGGATTGAAAAGATCCTCTTCGGAGTTTGTTCCCCTTTCTTTTTCCACAGGGTACTGGAAATTGTAATACCAGTCCTCATTCTTTATGAATTTTCCAGGGCTTAAAATTTTAACATATAGATCACTGAATGAAAATGTTACTTCATTGGAAACATCCGTAACAAATGATCTTATTCCTTTTTTTATTACCGAGTGATTGGACCTGAATGAAACAAGAGGGAAAAGTTCTATTTTTTCAGGCACACCGTTTAAAAATTCATAGTGAATGAAAACATTATCCGATTCCCTGCACATTACTAATGATTTTTTTATTTTTAGATCATTGATCACATAAGTAAATACGGGTATTGGAAAAATCTCGTAATCTTCAATGTATTTATAACCATCCGGAAATAATGTTTGTGGATAGTAATTAGTATCAAGATGTATTACCTGTTTTTTGAAATATATAATTTCAAATAATTTGGACAGCAAAACTACCCTATCATAATAGGGCGACACATTTTTTACTAAAATACCATGGTAAGTTCTTAAATTTGAAAAACTAACGCTTGATGATGAATATGAACCATTCTTATTTGTAATTATCCATTCTCTATTCATTTCATTTTCTTTCATACCTGAAAAGATAATGTTATTGATATTTAGTATTTATGTTTCTTATTGCTTAGTTGAGTAAACAACTTTTCCGGAAATCTCAATATACCGAATCCTATGATAAGGTATCATTGTTCCATCCTTCAGGAAAATGAATTCTGTTCCTGCTTTTTCTACATCCTGACCTGAAATTTTTTTAATTGATATTTCTTGTTTCCTATCTATGTAAGTTATTGTTGCATCTTCCTTGTTCCAGATAATTCGGTTTACAATTTCCTGCAGTGGATTTTTTCTCATTTCTTCACCACAAAATAGATAATGTAAACAAGAAATGCAACTATTATCCATGAAATAATGACACTTTCAATATTGTAAATTCCGAATAAATATCCCTTTGAGCCTAAGATTAAAACGAACATCAATGATCCGAACGATTTTGTGCTGAAAAATGTGAATATTCTCTTTAACTTCATTTTCACTATCAAGAAACCTACAACCGTATACCCAAGCAAGCATAAAAAAACAGAAATTGGAAGATTGACAGATGCAAGGATGACAAAAAAATTCATTGCATTGAACAGAATGCTTGTTGACGATATCTTTCTTTCATATACTATGCCGTAATAAAGTGTTACTAATGAAGATGCGACTGCTGCTTCCCCAGATGTAAAAATTTGCATTAAAAAATTAAAGTTTTGAGATAAAGTTCTTTAGAACTTCCTCAAGATCCGGCTTACCTATTTCATCTAAGTCATATCTTACCCTTATTACTGGTTTTTTAATTTTCATCACCCTTGTCAAGTCTATTGGTGTTGCTGAAACAACAACATTAGCAGGTGTGCTGTTTATTGTTTTCTCAAGATCCTTTACCTGTTTTTCACCGTAACCCATGGCTGGAAGATAATTATGAATCTGCTTGTACTTGTTGAATGTTTCTATTAATGTTCCTACGGCATATGGCTTTGCGTCAACCAGCTCTGCTGCTCCGAATTTCTTAGCTGCAAGAACAGCAGCTCCGTAGCTCATTTCACCGTGAGTTAAGGTAGGCCCATCCTCTATTGCGAGCACTCTTTTTCCACGTATAAGTTCTGGGTTCTCGATGAAAAATGGTGATGCTGCATCAATTACTATTGCCTTAGGATTAACTTCAGCTATGTGTTCCCTTATTAGGTCTATGCCTTCTTTAGGTGCCGTCTCTTCTTTGTTGATGATTATTACATCTGCCATTCTGAGGTTCGATTCACCTGGATGGTATTTCATTTCATGACCTGCTCTATGTGGATCTGCAACAACAATGTGCAGATCAGGCTTGTAGAAAGGTATGTCATTATTTCCACCATCCCATAGTATTATATCTGCTTCCTTTTCAGCTTCCCTTAAAATAGCTTCATAATCCACGCCCGCATAAACAACAGTACCATTCCTTATATGTGGTTCGTATTCCTCCCTTTCCTCTATTGTACACTCTTGAATATCAAGATCCTTGAACGTTTCAAATCTCTGCACTTTCTGTTTAACAAGGTTCCCATATGGCATCGGATGCCGGATTACCACTACCTTTTTTCCCATTTTTTTAAGAAGTTCAGAAACCTTACGAGTCGTCTGGCTTTTTCCAGATCCTGTTCTTACAGCACATATCGATATTACAGGCTTTTTACTTTTGATCATTGTTGAATTTGAACCAAGGAGTTTAAAATCAGCACCATTTGCAATTGCTATGCTTGCTTTATGCATGACATATTCATGGCTCACATCACTGTATGAAAATACTACTTCATCAACTTTAAGTTTCTTGATTAGTTCTGGAAGCTCCTCCTCAGGATATATTGGAATGCCATTAGGGTATAATTTACCGGCTAACTCCTTCGGATATTTCCTATTTTCAATGTTTGGGATCTGTGTTGCTGTAAAAGCTACTACTTTGTAATCTTTGTTGTCCCTATAATACACATTAAAGTTGTGAAAATCCCTACCTGCCGCACCCATTATGATCACATTTTTCATAATATCCCACCTGAATAAGAAAAGATAACAAATTATATGAATATTTTCAGCATTTAATTAGGAATATTAGGAAAATTAATAAAATCTTCTTTTGATTTTCACACAGCCCTTCCTGCACTATAACCTTGAGATATAGAATCTATTATTTTTCCAACCCTGAATGAATCTCCTACCAGATATGTTTCGTATTTTTTGCTTAAATCTTTGAATAATGTTTCAAGCGGAATTCCACCGAATGAAATTACAAAATATTCCATTGAAATTTCAACATTTCCTGCAATTACGGATCTTTCCCTTACTTCCATTATTGGAGAGTTTACGAGAATTTTCACCTTATGATTTTCTAATTCTCTCAATATATAATTTCTGCTCAATGTTTCCATATCGGGGCAGAGCGTTGGGAGCATTTCCACAATTGTCACATCATTTCCTAGTTCTGACAGAAACAGGGCTGTTTCACAGCCCACAAGACCTCCCCCTCCAACAACTACTTTCTTACCAGTTATTCTAATTTTATTGCTGAGTAAATTTCTCGCAGGGATTACATTATCATTTTTAATGCCTTTTATGTTCGGAATAAGACATTTCGAGCCTGTAGCAATTATAATAGTATCAGGATTGAATTTTTCTATGTTGCTTAACGTGGCCTCATGATTAAACTTTATTCTTATACCTAGCTTTTTGACCATGTAATCATAGTATTCAATCAACCAGTTAAGCTTACTTTTCCCAGGTGGAACAGCAGCAATTTTTAGAACACCACCAATGTAATTCTCCTTTTCCCATATTTCAACATCATGGCCTCTTGTTTTTGCGATTATTGCCGCCTCCAATCCCGCTATGCCAGCACCAACAACGATTACTCTCTTCAATTTCATAGGCGTAATCAAAATTTCGTCTGATTCCGTTTTTCCTACGGTGGGATTTACACCACATCTTATTGCGGTTCCCTCATCGTGCCTAGCTTTTATGCATTCGCTGCAACCAGCACATCTTTTTATTTCTTTTTCCCGCCCTGACTGTGCCTTTACTGGCCAATCCGGATCTGCAATGAGTGCTCTTCCTAGAGCGATAAGATCCGCCTTTCCTGTTTCAATGATTTCCTCGGCAAATTCAGGATTTCTAATCATTCCAACTGCTACTACAGGAATTTTGATGCCTCCGTTTTTCAATGCTTCAGCAAGATAAACTCTCCACCCTTCTGGGTACTGCATTGGCTCAAGCCTCTTTTCCTTGTTTCCAATACCAACATCAGCATGAACTGCGCTAAATCCAAACTCTTCAAAAAATTTTGCAATTTTAATGCCTTCATCGATCGTTATTCCATTAATAACAAAATCTAAAACAGGCAATCTTGCTGTAACAGTAAAATTATTTCCGCAAAGTGTCCTTATCCTTTCAATTATTATTTTTGAAAACCTTGCCCTATTTTCTAAATTACCACCGAAAATGTCATTTCTCTTATTACTATATAGAGATAATAGTTGATTTATCAGTAAACCATGTGCTGCTTCCAATTCAACACCATCAAAATGCGCAATTTTTGCCCTTAATGCAGCCTGTGCAAATTTTTCTGCAATACTATTTATTTCAACTTCAGTAACAGAATTTACATTGTTTATTTTTGGATAAGTTAATTCCATGAATGCTGCACTGCCGTAAGAATGTATTGAATAAGAAATTCTGCTCAAGCCGGGAATGAAATCATCCTCATCAATTCTTGGCTGTGTAGCACCACTTTTTCCTTCTGGACATGCTAAGCACATGTTTTCCAGAGTGATTAATGAAGCACCACCCTTTGCCCTTCTTGCATAATGGTAAATCAAACTCTCATTTACGTTTCCGTTCGTGTCAGCAAGGTTCGTTGAAATCGGCGGAAAAATAATTCGATTTTTTAATCTCAGGGTGCCTATTCTAATGGGAGAAAATAATAAATCAGAATGCATGTTCCAGTGCATGGCAAATTTCTATTATAAATTTTTGAAATCATTAACTCTAGAAAAATAAGCATAACATTTATATAAATATATTGTCTTTACATTAATCAGGGATCATTTATGACCGCTAAAACAACAGAAAATAAAGATAATGAGGAATGGTTTAAAAAGCTGGAAAATGAACTGAATAAGAAGACTGAGGAGATTTTAAAGACTATTAATGTTGAATCTGGAAAGAAGAAGGACATAAATGCTACTCTTATCCAGGATCTTTGGAAAGTTTATCTTAAGTTCGGTGATATAAACATACATTTTAATCTAGAGCCACCTTATACTCAGTGGGCAACGTTCACTGATTTCCCGAATGTCTGGAAATTGAAAGACGATTTCAACTTCGGTACTGTCGAGGTTATTACATTTACAGATACAACCAGGGAACAAGGCAGGACTGGAGATTCCCTAAAAATTATGTACTACAACCCTGGAGACGGTGAAAGAATTAAGATCTTGTTCGAGTTTTGTGAAGGCGAAAAATATTACAAATATTCAGGCTGGAAGAGAGTGTTCACACAATATGTTCTATATGATAAACCTGTTTCTTCAGCAAGTATGGATGATATCCATGACATCATGTTCAACCTGATAACAAAGTGGTATGAATCTCACCTTAAGAAGGATAGGGGATTGATCATAGATTATGTGCAGAAGAACTTTGAAAAGGGAGAATCATTTTCAGAATAGGTCAAGTGAAGCTAAAACTTCCAAACCATTTTCTTTTATATAGAAAGGATGAACTAGCCTTGAGTGTGATGTCCTTCGCATTTTTAATATTTGAAGTACAAGCCTATATTCGAAGCGTTCCTTGATTGGAACTATATCCAGGGATATTACTCCATCTGCAACATATTCCAGAAGACCATCCCTAGAAACCATATGGTTGTTGGGATTTACTTCACCTGTAAAAATGGAAGTTGCACCGCCGTTCTTTACAGCACTAGACAATGAAAATAATGCATGCCTTTTCTCATGCTCTTCATTGAACATCATGGTAAGCAGTGTGGCAGAATCAAATACTACCCTACTCGCCCCAAATTCCCTTATCTCGTTTGATATGTCACTCTCTATCCTTGTAAGCGTTGATTTCGCATCCTCCGGATCAAGCTTTATTATATTCAAGTTTCCATTTTTTTCATATTCTGAAAATTTCCAAGAAAAATTTTCAGCTGATTCGATTATTGAAGTTCTTTCCTCTTCTAAGCTTATCATTATGCATTTTTCATTATTTTCCAAACCCTGGTTTATGAATTGAAGACCGAAAGTCGTTTTTCCAGCTCCGAATGGCCCGATTACAGCAACCGTGTGTCCTTTTGGTATTCCACCATTGATGAGGTCATCCAGACCTTTAATACCACTTCTTATTCTTTCCATTTTTCATCACCTTATTTTCTCCGTATAAGTTACAACGAATCCATTTGTATAATCTACCTGTGTCTTGAACCTGATTACTCTTTCCTCCTCAATATGTGGCAGCACACCTATGAACTTTGGCACATAAAGGTATCTATACCTTGCGGAATACTTTTCTGAAGAATACCATCTGAAGGAGAGAATACCGTCAACAATATCAGATATCATTTGCTCCATTCTTTTATCTGCAATACCCTCAGTCAGAAGAAGATACAGGATTGTATTCCATTTTTTTGATACCTTTACAAGACCCTTGATCACATCCATTAATGCTGATTCATTTACCTGTGGAGAAGTAAGAAGATCCGTTAATGAATCTATAATGACTATACTGTCATTCCCGTTATCATTTAAAAACTTTACAATTTCTTCTAGGATGTCTTTGCTCTCAGATTGATCAAATAGAGATCCTGTGCTTGACCATGATTTTGGAATAAAACTCTTTTTGAAATAAAGTGATGATAGATCTTTTAATAAAAATTTTTCAAACAATGCCTCGGACAAATCTTTTTCAAGTGATATTTCTATCATCCTTCTTACTTCCATCTCGCTTTTGGTCATGCTAATGTAACAAGTTTTACCTGGAATGTAAATCTCGTCAAGATAACCACCTAGCATAGCCCCTCTCCTCTCAGGATATTTTCTAGCAATGGATAATTTAGCTGCGGATGTCACAGAAAATTCCCAGTTTCCTGCACCTGGTTCGCCTATGAGAAGAACAACTGATCCCTCTGGTACACCACCTTTTATTATACTGTCAAATGCTGCGACGGCTGTTGGCACTTTCAATATTTCCATGATAATTCCTCCACAAGATGCTTTGCAGTTTTCTCCACAGCCTCGTTTGATGTATATTTTGGCATCCATCCGAATGATTTTGCCTTGTCTATAGAAAGTAACATTGTTTTTACATCCCCCTTCCATCCCCTTCCTTCCATGCCACCGGTTATCTTGAACCTTACATTATTAAGACCCATGGCTTTCACGACAATGTGTGCAATATCAATTACATTAGTAACTTGCTCTGTTCCAAGGTTGAACTCATCATACTTTTTTTCATATTTTTCAAAGATATAGAGCATGCCATCAATACAATCGTCAATGTAAAGATATGATTTAGATTGCGCTCCATCACCTAATATCTCAAGCTCACCTCTATTTTTTTTCAGTTTATTTATAAAATCATAAATTACTCCATGTGTTCCCCTTGGGCCGATTACATTGGCAAACCTGAACGAAATGCCTCTAATACCGAACATGTGTGAAAATGAAGAAATGTAAGATTCTCCGGCTAGCTTTGAAGCACCGTAAAATGAGATTGGCTCAAGAGGACCGTAATCTTCCCTTGTGGGTATTAATGCTTCACCATATATTGTTGAGGATGATGAAAAAATGATATCCCTTACATCGTTCAATCTCATGGACTCAAGAACGTTGTAAGTTCCCAATACATTCTGCTTTAAATCTATTAATGTATCAGTCTCACCCTTTCTCACATCTGGATTGGCCGCAAAATGTATTATTAGATCCATACCATTCATACTTGATTTAAGCTCATCAAGATTCGTTATGTCCCCTTTAATGAAGTTTATTCTGTAATTTTTTATAAATTCAAGCTTTCCTGTTGATAAATTGTCAAATACCGTTACATCATTGTCTTCCTGCAATTTTTCAACCATGTGAGATCCTATGAATCCTGCCCCACCCGTAATTAATACCTTCCTATTTTTCATCTTTTCACCACTATCAAGTAATGATCCTTTTCAAATGGATTAATGGACAATATTTCATGAACATTATTAATATTTTTTATTTGTTCTCTCATGACCTTTTCTGGATCTGTGACAGCATCTATGGCCCTTGTTTTCAAAAATAGCATACCTACCCTGGCATTCTTAAATTCTTCAAAATTATTAAGAAAGATAGATACCTGATCCCTCTGCGATATATCTTGGTAAATGATGTCTGGACCTTCTACAAAAATAAGATAATTTTCAGGCATAGATGCATCTTCCATTATGGGATAAATATTATTCCTCCTCTCAGAAAGGTGAATGAGCGATGCAAATGGTTTCAAAGCAAATTCTACGGCGAAAATCTTTCCTGTCCTGCATATATCAGATATGAAAGAAACAGTATTTCCAAAAGAAGCACCTAGATAGAGCACCCTTGAACCCTCTTTGAAAGGGTAATTTTTAATTCCTTTTTTTATTGCGGCTGCAAGCTTACTCCTGTAAGGGTCCCACTGCCTGTATTCCAAGTTATTTTCTCTAATTATTTTTTCACCAAATTCCGCTCCTGGAACAAGGCTTCTCGTGTATAGACTTCCTTTTTGCTCGTAAACACCAAAATAATTGGTTTTATTCATCAATTCTTCATTACAAACATGTTATTTAAAATTATACACCAAATCTTCTGGACCTTCTCTGGTATGAGAGAATGGCCCTGAGAAAATCTATTTTTGAAAAAGATGGCCAGTAAACATCCGCAAAATACAGCTCTGAATATGCAATCTGCCATAGAAGAAAGTTTGAAATTCTTTCTTCTCCAGATGTCCTAAGAATGAGATCTGGATCTGGAAGATCCGCAGTATAAAGATGTTTTCTGAAAAGATTTTCATCTATTGAATCTGGGTCTACATCACCGTTTTTGACACCTATAGCTATTTCCCTAATTGCTTTTAATATTTCTTCCCTTCCGCCGTATGCAATTGCTAAGTTTAAATAATAATTGCTGTAGTCTTTTGTTACGTTTTCTATTTCATCTACCTTCCTTCTCAATTTTTCTGACAGAAGATCCTTCCTACCTATTATTTTTACTCTTACTTTATTCTTATGTATCCTACCTTCTGCAAGCTCTTTTTCAATGGACTTCTCAAAAAGATCCATCAGCGCATTTACTTCTTTTGAAGATCTGTTAAAATTTTCTGTTGAAAATGCAAAAACAGTTATTATTTTAATGTCCAATTCAATGCACCAATTAAGAAACTCATATAGCTTTTCCCTTCCAAAATAATGTCCCTGAACAGGATCTAGACCGAGATCTTCAGCATATCTCCTGTTACCGTCCATTATGATAGCAACATGGTGGGGAATATCACCTGCTCTTACCATCTCTGTCAACCTTTTCTCGTATACTCTGCTTACGGTATTAGCTATCCTATCACCAATGTCCATTTTATGAACAATAAATATGTTTTTAAATTTAATCCTTTTGTAGATATATGAATGTAAAATTTTTTAAACCCTTATTTGTTTCACATATTAAGCGGGTGTGGTGTAGTTTGGTAACATAGAGCCCTGCCACGGCTCAGCC
>JBMFSK010000004.1:0-33872 GCA_049967595.1 Thermoplasmata archaeon | reverse complement strand
AATATTGAATGATCTGGATATAAAATATCCAGATAGAGTATTATGAATACTAACTAAAAATAGGACAAAATGATTCTAAAATATTTATAGTACATCATTTTATCAAGATTTTATGCTAAATTTTTGGGGAACTCAAGTTTGAAAAAAATGAAACATGATGGGGAATTGTATGCAAAGAATGTGATAAAATAAGATTCTGAAAATACATCTAATATATGGTCAAAATGCGGAAATATTAAACTTGATATCAAATTATATATAGCAAAATTATTGTTAGCTATTTTGTATGGGTTTATTATTTTCTAGGTATTGCAAGCCTGATCCTTGCAAGTACAATAATTCGTCCCAATTTAATCTATATAATCGTTACACTGCTTTTCCTGCTTGTATCAATGGCATTCATATATTGGCGTATGAAAACTTTTAACTTTAATCCTTGACCTCTTCCATTACAAGGCTATTATGACCATCTATTAGAAGGATTAAATTTTTATCCTTATGTACGAATTCAATGTACCAAACAGGGATATGTGTAAGGTATATTTCAGCAATATCAACATTCACATCCGCAGACAGGAATCCATGTACCCTTTTCTGCAATCTCCTTATCTCCCATTGGGCGATTCTAACTTTTCCTTCAACTCTTGCCTTCTCTTCACCCATCGAACCGTTTAACATCTTTATGGAGCTTGAGGAATCTTGGGGCTTTATATTCCTCAATTCTGAAAGGTTGAAAACGTAATCTGGAGGCTGATAAATGTTAAGACTTTCAACTGCTATAACTGGATATTTTACTGTTCCCACATCTGTGCCAGATTCGATTACAGTTTGCATGTTCATTGTTGGTCCCATGAATCCACCGCCTCTTCCCATCGACATGCCAACAAAGCCTCCTGGTTGTACTTCTTCCCTTTTATATTTGTACTGTGCAGAATACCCAGCATCTATTATCCAGTATGGGACATATGAAACATTTAATTCCTTTACTTCACTTTTTTCAAAAAGGTGCCTGTGCAATATTGATCTATCAAGGTATGATCTTGCAATTGACAGTGCCTGATCTTTCATCTGAACCTTTATATCAAGAATGAAATGCTTCATCACCTGTGTCCATCCCTCAGAACCGAGAGTAATTGATGTCCCGCAGTAAGGACAAACAACCATTGCCTCGCCTGGTTGGGGATTCAATGGTGCACCACAGTTAGGGCACTTCATTTCTTTTAAAATTGGACCTGTTGAATTATTAGAAACTGTTGTGCTTGATTTTGATGATGTTTTTTCTGCTACCGGAGTCTGTGGCGCACCACACACAGGGCAGAATAAGGAATCATCTGGTATTTTTGCACCACATTTTCTGCAGTACATTTATTCCACCTTCCATCCACAATTTGGGCAAAATTTTGCTCCAGGAGGTATGTCTGCACCGCATTTTGGGCATTTAAGAATCAGTGGCTTACCACAATTAGGGCAGAATTTTGAGTTTTTAGGTATTGTTGCACCACAATAAGGGCATTTAATTGTGTCTATGGAAGTGAAATCAAAACCGCAATTTGGGCAGAATTTAGCATCCTTTGGAACTTTAGATCCGCATTTTGGGCATACTTTTGTGTCTCCTTCCTTTGGTGGCTGCTGGTTCATCCCTTGAGAAATATTTGCTGCCATTGGATATGCCATTCCCGCTCCGGCACCCATGCCAACGCCTATACCTGCACCAACGCCTGCTGTACCAGATGGATTTTTTGCTGCATCAACCATTGCCTTACCAGCCTGTAATTGAAGATAATTCACACCCAGAACCTGCATGCTAGATCTCTCATCTATGGCTTTCTGCACATCATCAGGCATTGATATGTTTAACCCTGAGATCTTGTTTATCTCAACACCGTACTGGTCAAATGCCTGTTTTGAATTTGCAAGCACAGCCTCTTCAATGTTCATCAAATTGGAAGGCAAATCTAGTACAGATATTCCCTTATCTTTCATTTTCCCGAGCACATTATAAATAACCATAACAATCTGGTCTCTGATTCTGTTCTCCACATCTGCGCTTAATTCAGCTGAAAATGTACCTACAAACTGGTTTATGAAGAGAGACGGATCTGAGACCTTGTACCTCATTTCGCCATAAAGACGGAGCATAACTATACCGAAATCCTTGTCTCTGAATGCATATGGTTCTTTAGAACCAAACTTTGCATCCATGACCCTTCTCTGGAGGTAATAAACCTCAGCTTGCTGTTGAACCCCTGAAAGCAATTTTACAATCTCACCTACCACTGGAGCATTCAAAGATGTCAATGCATATCTGCCAGGCTTGTCTATGTAGGCAAGAGCTTTTCCATCTCTGAAAAACACCGCTGTTTCATCTTCCCTTACGACAATGTTATCGTTGAACCTTATGTTCCTAGGCACTTTCCACATTACATTATTCTGTTTGAACTGGTCCTCCCATTCTATTGTCGTTGCCCCTATTACACTATTTCCGCTAGAAAAACCGTCCTTTTTCTTGAACATTTTTACACTCCTCCATACAATATCTTATCTCTTGAATCGTTTAATTCTTTTAAATTATTCAATGCAATCATCAAATCGTTGAGCAATGAAACATCATTCTTCCCAATGGATGTTTCATCAACATATTTTTTCAATATATTTTCCAGATTTGTTATTTGATCATAGATTTTCATATCTAGATCGTATAATGTAGAAATCTTTTCTTTGCCAATTCTTATAGGAGGTGAAATTCCTGAATATCCTGCTTCATGGTGTTTTATTTCACCAGCTAAGGTTTGCATTCTTGATCTAATTATACCAATCCTGTCAAGATTCAAAAAAATTCCGTTTATTGTTAAATTTTGTTCTGCATTTTTTAATAAATCAATATTGTTGAGCATTTTTTTATAAAGTTCATTTTTCAAATATATATCAGCATCCCTAAGATCCTCATTTATCCTGTACCCATGATATCCCGGGAAAAGTAGCTGTAGTTTCTTTATCACACCTCTATCATCAACCACATCTTCTCTGAGATCTGTCATCTTATTTTACAATTTTTCTTGGTATTTAAACATTTTTAAAGCGCAAAAACAAAATTTAAAATGGAAAATTCCCATTACAAAGTGATAAAAATGGAAGCAAAGCTTTTATGGAAGCCAGAAGAGGAGCAAATAAAAAATTCGAACATGTTTAAATATATTGAATTCTTAAGTAAAAATTACAACAGGAATTTTAAAAATTATGGAGAATTATATGAATGGTCCATAAACAATATGGAGAAATTTTGGCAATCTATATGGGACTTTGCAGAAATAATACATTCTGAAAAATATAAAATGGTAGTTGATGATATAAAAAAATTTCCAGGTGCAAAATGGTTTGTCGGTGCTAAATTGAATTTTGCCCAAAATATACTGAAATATAGAAATGAAAAAACGGCAATAATTTTCAGGAGTGAGCCCTGGACAGAGGAAAGAAGGCAAATTACATATAATGAACTGAATAATATTGTATCTAGGTTACAAAATGCTCTAAAAAATGAAGGTATAGGCCCAGGCGATAAAGTTGCAGCATATATGCCAAACATACCCGAAACAGTGATTTCAATGTTATCTTCAACATCTCTTGGAGCAACATGGTCATCATCAGGTACTGAATTGGGTCCTAAAGTAATACTAGATAGATTTACGCAAATTCAACCAAAAATTCTTTTCACTGTGGATTCATATTATTATAAGGGTAAAAAAATTGATCTTTTAGAAAATGTTAAAAACATAGCAAATGGATTGAAATCACTAAAAAAGATAGTAATTTACAAATATGCAGGAAATAAAAATGATATAAAGATACCTAATGCTGAATATTTTGAAGATTTTATTTCAGGATTTAAATCAAGGGAAATAGAGTTCGAACAGCTTCCATCTGATCATCCACTTTACGTAATGTTTTCATCCGGAACGACCGGAAAGCCTAAATCTATGGTACAGAGTGCCGTAGGAGTCTTAATAAACCAATTAAAGGAACTTATTTTGCACACCGATTTAAAGAAAGATGATACGATTACATACATAACGTCCCCTAGCTGGATGATGTGGAACTGGTTAATGTCATCATTTGCTACTGGGGCAACAGTTTTCCTCTTTGATGGAAATCCTCTTTACTCTGATTGGATGACTATGTGGAAATATGTAGAAAAAGAAAATATAACCATATTAGGTTGCAGTGCAAGTTACATATATTCATTAAAGAACTTGAATGCAGCGCCCTCCGAGATCTTCGATCTATCAAGTTTAAGAGAAATATCACAGACAGGTTCATCCCTTTCCCCAGAAGGTTTTGAATGGGTTTACAGTAAAATAAAAAAAGATATACACTTTAATTCAATATCAGGAGGTACTGACATAAATGGCTGTTTTGGCATAGGTAGTCCAATTTTACCTGTTTATGCCGGGGAAATTCAGTCCCCAGGATTGGGGATGAAAATAAAAGCATATGATGAGGAAGGTAATCCAGTGCTTGACAAAGTAGGTGAATTAGTATGTGAGGCGCCTACACCTTCCATGCCACTATATTTTCTTAACGATCCTGGAAATAAAAGGTATTTCGATACTTATTTTTCTTTTTATTATCCAAAAAAGAATGTATGGAGACATGGGGATTTTGTTTTTTTTGATAGTAAAACGGGAGGTATAATATTCATGGGAAGATCGGATGCAACGTTGAAGCCATCAGGTGTTAGAATAGGGACTGCAGAAATATACAATATTGTGGAAAATTTGCCGGAAATAGCGGATAGTGCTGTTGTTGGTCAGGAATGGAAGGGAGATCAAAGAATAATACTTTTCGTGAAATTGAAGAAGGGATATTTAATGAATGATGAATTGAAAGGCAAAATTAAGAATGAATTGAGGAGGAATGCATCACCAAGGCATGTTCCAGATTTGATAATAGAAGTGCCTGATATACCTTATACGTTCAATCAAAAGAAGGTAGAGATTGCAATTTCAAACATTGTTAATGGAAAGCCTGTAACAAACATGGATACCATAGTAAACCCTGAATCACTAGAATACATCATAAAAATTCTTCCTTTAATAAATTCATCTTGAAAGTACTGAAACTACGTAATCTACTTCCTTGTAAAATTCTGGATCCTTTTTATTCCTTGGCCTTGGAAGAGCGACCTTATGATCTTCAATGAGCCTTCCAGGCCTAGGTGTTAGTATTAAAATTCTATCACTCATCAGTACTGCTTCATCAATATTGTGAGTTACAAGAATAATTGAATCAGGGGGTAATGATGGATCTGCCCAGAGCATCAAAACCTCCTCTCTTAAAGCATCAGCTGTTAATGAATCCAGAGAGGAAAAAGGTTCATCCATTAACAGGACCTCAGGGTCAACGGCAAGAGCCCTTGCAAGACCTACTCTCTGCTTCATACCTCCTGAAAGCTCTTTTGGATATGCATTTTCGAAACCATCCAACCCAACTACAGAAATATATTTTTTTGAAATTTTCTCTCTTTCTTCAGGGGGATAACCTAGAGGTTCTAGTACAATTTCAACATTTTCTTCAACGGTCAGCCAAGGGAATAGTGAAGGTGATTGAAAAACCATAGAGAATTTAGGTTTTGCTTCCTTCAATGTTTTTCCCTCGTAAAAAATATCCCCTTCTGATGCTTCTTCAAGACCTATCAATATTCTTAACAATGTAGATTTTCCGCAACCTGAAGGTCCAACTATGGAAATAAACTCTCTCCTATCAAGTGTAAAAGAAATATTCTGGAAAGCTATTACCTTTTTGCCGTTTACGCCATAGCTTTTTGATAAATTTTTTATCTCAAGGAGAGGCATTATAGTACGAAAAGCGTTGAGGTATATTATCTTTAACTTCTAACATTTAGAAATCAATCATTTTTTGGTGCCAGTATTGGATAATAAATAACTTCCTTTATGCTTTTAGCTCCGGTCAAAATCATGGAAATTCTGTCTATGCCAATGCCAACACCGCCTGCATTTGGCATTCCTACTCTCAATGCCTCTATGAAATCAAAATCTTTTTGTTGGGCCTCATCATCACCAAGTACTCTCCTTTCAACCTCTTCATTAAAAAATTTATCCTGCAGAATTGGATTATTCAGCTCTGTATAACCGTTCGCCATCTCAATACCATTTATGAATAGCTCAAACCTTTCCACAAGTTCAGGGTCATTTCTGTGAAGTTTGCAAAGAGGAGTACTTTCCCTCGGATAATCTATTACAAAAGTAGGATTTATGAAAGTATGCTCGTAAATTTCTTCGAATATTTTTGTAAGAGCGATTCCTCTTACATATGCTGGCATTTTGATGTTATATTTTTCCATTAATTTTTTTATATCATCATCAGAAATGGTTTTTGCATCTATGCCACTTTCTTTAAGTTTTTCTAGTAACCTGACTTTTTTCCATTCCCCTGACAGGTCGATTTCAGTTTCTCCAATCTTCAGCTTTAAAGAACCATTGACTTTTTCTGCAAGATACTTAATCAGGCTTTCAGTTAAATTCATCATGTCATTGTAATCCTTGAATGCTTCGTAGATCTCTATCATTGTAAATTCAGGGTTGTGTCTTGAATCAATATCCTCATTTCTGAAATCCTTGCCTATTTCGAACACTTTTGGATATCCTGCCACCAGAAGCCTTTTTAAATATAGCTCATCTGAAATTCTTAAATAATAATTTCTTTCAATAGCATTTACGTGGGTGATGAAAGGCTTTGCGTTAGCTCCTCCATAAACAGGTTGAAGGATAGGTGTTTCAAATTCCATGAAACCCTTCATTTCAAGAAACCTTCTTATTTCACTGACTATAATTGATCTTTTCCTGAATATTTCAAAAACCCCTTTGTTGAGAAGCATATCAAGGTATCTCTGCCTGTATCTTGTTTCGACATCCTCGAGACCGAACCACGCGTGTGGCAAATCATACAAAGATTTTGTTAAAATTAAAAAATCTTTTACCAGTATGCTAAGCTCACCTTTTTCTGTTCTAACAATATCACCGGTAACACCAACTATGTCAGATTTATCTACGTACTTTTTGAAAAATTCATATTTTTCATTCAATACTTCAAATTTCAAGAATAGCTGAATTTTAAAATTATCCATTGAAAGGTCGCCAAAACCTACCTTTCCATGGTACCTTAACGCCATTACACGCCCTGCTATGGAAACGTTCCTGCCCATGAATGAATCCGGCGATTCAACAATATCTCTAATTGTGGAATTAATTTGAAAATAATGAGGATATGGGTCAATGCCAAGCGATGCTAGGTCCTCAACCTTTTTCAATCTATCTATAAAATCCTTTCTTTCAGGCATACGATCACACAGTTACGGAATCTCTTATTTTAGACAATTTATCCTTCAATCTGTGTAACGCATAAAATAATGTTTGCTTTGCTTTTAAAGATCCATCAGTTTCAAACTGGAATATAAATCTTGTATCATCCTCTTTAATAGCCAAATTTTCTAACCTGTATAGCGAAGCTATATGTTTGCAGGGTAAATCATCTGTGATGAGAAGACCTTTATCATCATCCTTCAATATATTTTTTTGGCAATCAATTTTTATCTTTTCAATTGTTTCTGTCTCATTTTTTGGAATTAGAAATTCCCTGTGATATTTATATGAAACGCCACTGGTAACCTGCCACCTTGCATGCTGCTTTGCTGTACCCATAATTGCCTCCGCATCTATCAGCAATGCTTGAGTCTCATTTAACTTTACTATTGGTATACCTTTTTCAATAGGCGCAAAGGATAGGTCACCGATTGGGATAAGGTCACCAGAATAAACAGTATCAGGCCCATATTTTGTTAGCGTGTATGTTACAGTACATAAAGGGCAAGCCTGATCAGGAGGATGAGAGCAATCTTCTCTGAATTTCATGTTCAAGTCTGTAGGTAATGGAATAAGTCCCAGCCTGTGTGCAATTATTTCATTGAATAACGGTGATGAGCTATTGTAAGTCTGTTCTTTTCCATCTTTATCAATTCTTTGTATAGATCCTAAATGGAATGTTACATTTTTTATGGCCAATTTAGGTATATCATTTATAAGTGTTCTCCTAAGTATATTTGCTATAGAATAATCTATACCTGCTATCTCAAACTTTATATATCTATCCTTGAGCTCAATTATATTTAATTTCATGTTAATAGGGAATTAAACCCATCACCTCCGAAATTTTAAACTCTTCTTCCCCTTTTTCCGCCTTTTCTTCTTGTCCCGTCATGTGGAATTGGGGTGACATCTTCAACTCTAAGAACCTTAAATCCAGCCCTCGTTAGCGCCCTTATGGCAGCCTGTGCTCCTGGACCAGTGGAATGGCTTCTGCTACCACCTGGTGCTCTCACTTTTATTATTATATCATTTATACCTTTTTCTCTTAGTTTTTCAGTTACAATGTCAGAGGCTTTCATAGCAGCATAGGGGGATGATTCATCTCTGTCAGCCTTTACAACCATACCACCTGAAGCCTTAGCTATTGTTTCCGCGCCTGTAATATCAGTCACCGTAATTATCGTGTTGTTGTGTGAAGCATATATATTAACAACTGCAATCTTAGTCATTGAGCTTCCTCCTTAGGTTTTGGTCTCATAGGATGCAATTCATTGCTCAATGGCGAAAATTCATTGTATTTTATCAGATTTTCCTCGCTCTTCTTAACCATATAACCTGGAATGGATATTACTCTGTCACCAACCATTATGTGACCATGCGTAATAAACTGCCTAGCCTGCTTAGGCGTATTTGCAAGACCAAGCTTGAACACCAGGGATTCAAGTCTTCGATCTAAAATATTATCAAGTGTTAATGTTAAAATTGCATCTATACTTGCATTTGATCTATCAAGCAGACCATAATTTATCAACTTATCAAGAAGCTGTTTTAATTCTTTTTGGGCTTGTGGATCGTTATACCTGATAAGCGCCTGAAGCCTTCTAGCCTGCGCCCTGTAATTTCTTAATATTGATTGGGCCTTCCATACCTCTCTTTTATTTTTTAGACCGTACCTTGAAAGTATTTTATTCTCATCATCTATCCTATCTTTCTCCCATGGTCTCCTAGGTGTATCATAGGTTTTTCTGTTAAATTTAGGATCTCCCATTAAGCTTTCACCTCTTTCTTCTTTGAAACTCCCACAGTAAGACCAACTCTTCCATTTGATCTTGTTCTTTGTCCTCTTACAGGTAATCCCCTTTCATGTCTGATACCCCTATATGCCCTTAGCTTCTTCAAAAGATCTATATCATCCTTTATGGCAAGGTCCAGATCGGAGCCTAAAAGATGAATATTCTTTCCTGTGAAGAAGTCCTTCTTTCTATTTACGGCCCACCATGGCAAAATCTGAGATGCATTATCAAGCGTCTTTTTTAATTTATCTATCTCATCATCAGAAAGTTCTCCGATCTTTTTTGTTCTTTCCACACCTGCACTTTTAAGCAAGATTTCGGAGACCCTATATCCAATACCTTTTATCTGCATTATTCCATAAACAACGGTTTTATTACCATCTATATCAGTATTTGCTAAACGTACTATATATTTGAAATCTTTATTTTCCGCCATAGTTAATCCCTTTTTATTTGTAGTATCTCTCCATAAACTTTATCCTGTATATGAATTTTGCCAGTGTTTGGACAATTTAGATTAAATTTTAATATTTGTAATCTATGACTTAAATAGGTGACAATAAATGGTAGAAATACATGCACCCAGAGGAAATAAATTAAATACAAAGGGATGGGGGCAGGAAGCTGCTTTAAGATTAATAATGAATAATCTTGATCCTGAAGTGGCAAAGGATCCTGAAAACTTAATTGTTTACGGAGGAAAGGGAAAAGCTGCAAGGAACTGGGAATCATTTAATGAGATTATAAGATTTCTAAAAGAAATGGAAAATGATGAAACACTCCTTGTGCAATCTGGAAAACCATTGAGCCTGTTTAAGACATCCGAAGAAGTTCCTAGAGTATTAATTGTTAATGCTCAAATAGTCCCCAAATGGGCTACAGATGATATTTTCTGGGAACTTGAAAAAAAAGGATTAACCATGTTTGGTCAAATGACGGCTGGTTCTTGGATATACATAGGTACACAGGGAGTACTTCAGGGTACATATGAAACATTATCAGCTCTTGCTAGAAAAGAATTCAACAATGATACACTAAAAGGCAAATGGGTGCTGTCATCTGGATTGGGTGAGATGGGGGGTGCTCAACCGTTGGCAATTACAATGAACGAGGGCGTTGGAATAATTGTAGAAGTGGATGAAAGAAAAATAGAAAGGAGAATAAAAGGAAAATACTTGGATACGATGGCAGATAACCTTGATGAAGCATTAAAAATTAAGGATGAGGCCATAGAGGAAGGGAAAGTAACATCAATTGGATTATTAGGGAACGCTGCCACTATATATACTGAATTGAAGAACAGGAATATAATACCTGACGTTGTAACTGATCAGACAGCAGCCCACGATATAAATATCGGCTACATTCCTGAGGGATATACCGTGGAAGAGGCTATGGAATATTCGAAGAAAGACCATGAATCATACATCAAAGATGTTTATAAATCCATAGTCAAAGAAGTGAATGCAATAATATGGTTCAAGGAACATGGTTCAAAGGTTTTTGATTATGGCAACAATCTCAGGGGTAGAGCACAGGAAGGAGGATGCAAGAGGTCTTTCGAAATACCTGGTTATGTCCCTGCATATATAAGGGATTTGTTTGCTGTAGGATCCGGTCCCTTCAGATGGTTAGCATTGTCAGGTAATCCTGAAGATATTTACAGAATAGATGATGCTATAATAAAAGAATTCAAGGAAGATGCACATCTTGTAAAATGGATAAGGTTAGCGAAGGAAAGAGTGAAATTTCAAGGTCTTCCAGCAAGGATATGCTATGCCTCTTATGGTCAAAGAGAGAAAATTGGATTAATAATAAATAGGATGGTCAAAGAAGGAGAATTGACAGCACCTGTTGCAATTGGCAGGGATCATCATGATACAGGTTCAGTTGCATCTCCTTACAGAGAGACAGAATCGATGAAGGATGGTAGTGATGCGATTGCAGATTGGCCTATATTGAATGCATTACTTAACGCAGTATCAGGAGCCACTTGGGTTTCAGTGCATCATGGTGGAGGCACAGGTATTGGGAATTCTATACACGCGGGTTTTGTTCTGGTAGCTGATGGTACATCAAGTGCAGAAAAACGTATTAAAAGAGTTCTAAATGCCGATCCAGGTATAGGGGTAATTAGGCATGCCGATGCAGGATATGAATTATCTCAGGATTTAATTAGAAAAGGAGTCAAATTCAAAACTTCAAAATTAATCGGTATTAACAAATGAATTTTTTTATAAAAAAAATCATTTTTTTGAGAAATTTTTCCATTTTGGAAAATGTTTAATATTACGTAACATTACTCGCTACAGTGATGAAATTTGGTAGAGTTTGAGAATTTGATAATGAAATTGACAGAAAAGAAAAACCAAATTGACTTAGCGATCAAAGAGTATATAGAAAAAAGGTATACAGATGAATTATATGAACTCGTCAAATATGCTGTTATTGATGGAAAAAGATTAAGGGGGATAGTTCTTCTTCTTACTTCAGAAGCACTGAAAGGTGATTATGAAAAGGCTATGAGACTTGCAATTAGCGCAGAATTGGGACATGCTGCAAGTCTTGTTCATGATGATATTATTGATAAAAGTACTGAAAGGAGAAAAAAACCAACTTTATGGAAAGAATATGGTATTGAAAAGGCGGTAATTTTGCCACATATATTAATCTCAGAATCTCTTGACATTGCAAGAAAAGAAGGTGAAAAATTTTTTAAGATCGGCTTAGAAACGTGGTCAAAAGCATCATATGGTGAGTACCTCGATATTATTGCTGAGGATTCTTCAAACTGGTCTAAAATAGGTTACAGAAAATTGATTGCACTAAAAAGTGGTTCACTATTTGAGGGAGCTGCGGAAATAGGTGCTTTAACATCAAAAAATTCAAGTGAATTTGTAAATGAAGCAAAAAGATACGGTATGGCTTTAGGAATAGCATATCAATTTGCAGATGATTTAATAGGATACCTTAACAAGAAAGAGGAAGGTGGCAGCCAGGATCTCTTTTCATATTATATAAAGAACGAGATAGGTGAAACAAATGACATTGGATTAATCATGAGCTTCTTTATGTTCAATATAGTAAAAGAGTTTGAGATCATAAGAAAATCTGTACTCTTCGAAAAGAGTGAATATCTGAGGCTTTTTCCTATATTCTCCGTGCTTGAGATAATTAAAGAGAATGCCGATATGTATGATTTGATAAGCAAAACTATAGGAAATTATTTCTGATTAATTTTTAAAATTCAAAAAGGTTTATTTTATGGATAACAATATTCCTTTGTATGAAATTGATAGTGATTACGGGTGGAGTTATTTCAGGATTAGGTAAGGGAATTACAACATCAAGCATAGGAAAAATTCTTCAAGGTAAAGGATTAACCGTTACAGTAATTAAAATAGATCCTTACATAAATTATGATGCTGGTACAATGAATCCATACCAGCATGGTGAAGTATATGTCCTTGATGATGGAACCGAAGTGGATTTGGATCTTGGTAATTATGAAAGATTTTTGGATATTTCTCTTTCCACTGAAAATAATATTACAACGGGGAAGGTCTACAAGTCCGTAATTGAAAAGGAAAGAAGAGGTGAATATCTCGGGAAGACTGTGCAGATAATACCTCATATCACTGATGAGATAAAAAGAAGAATAAAAAGAGTGGCAAATATGTCAAAAGCGGATGTAGTTTTGATAGAAGTAGGAGGTACAGTTGGTGATATAGAATCCATGCCTTTTCTTGAGGCATTGAGACAATTGGGTAGGGAGCTTGGGGAAGGAAACAGGCTTTTCATACATACTACACTTGTACCTATAGTTGATGTAGTTGGTGAACAAAAAACAAAGCCAACACAGCACAGTGTTAAGGAATTAAGATCATTAGGAATTCAACCTGACATGATTGTAGGTAGATGTAAAGTTCCACTTTCAAAAGATACTAAAGAAAAGATATCAGATTTCTGTGATGTGCCACTTGAAGCTGTTATAAGTGCACCGGATGCTAAAAGAACAGTATATGAAGTACCAGTAATGTTTGAGGAGCAAAATGTAGATGAATTCATAGAGAAAAAATTGAATATTGATGGTAAAAAAGTTGACTTGAGCCGCTGGAAAGAATACCTTTCAAGGCTTTATTACCCCAAGGATGAAGTTAACATTGCTATAATCGGGAAATATGTTAATCTGAAAGATTCATATTTAAGTCATCTTGAGTCATTTACACACGTTTCTTCTTCTCTTGAAGTAAAAATTAATCTTAAATGGATGGATGCTGAAAAACTTGAAATAGGAGAGATAAAATTTGATGATGTACATGGCATACTCATACCAGGGGGTTTCGGTGTAAGGGGCACCGAAGGAAAAATATTGGCTGCAAAATATGCAAGGGAAAATAGGATTCCATTTCTGGGTATATGCCTTGGTTTTCAGATGGGAGTTGTAGAATTTGCAAGAAACGTTCTAAATTATGAGGACGCTAACAGTACAGAATTTTATCCAAATACAAAACATCCAGTTATAGACATTATGCCAGAACAGAAGGAGATAGAAAACTTAGGAGGATCCATGCGTTTGGGTTCACAAAAAGTAATATTAAAAACTGGAACAATTGTAGAAAGCTTGTATAAATCAGAAGTCATATACGAAAGGCACAGACACAGGTATGAGGTAAATCCAAGCTTCATCAATGAGATTGAAAAGAATGGCATGATCTTTACAGGTGTAGATGAAACAGGGAGAAGAATGGAGGTATTTGAACTCAAAGATCATCCATTTTATGTTGGATCACAGTTTCATCCAGAGTTCAAAAGTAGACCTCTTAACCCTTCAAAGCTGCATTTTGGTCTTGTAAAGAGTGCTTTAGAATATAAGATATCTCATAAATAGGTTGAATATACATCATAAAGTAAATTTACCGAATTTTCCCATGTAAAGTTTTTTGATCTTTCTCTGGCCTTCTCAGACATTTCTTTGTAGAGTTTGCTGTCTGAAAGAATATTTATCAGTGCATTTTTGAGTGAATCAACATCTTTTGTAGGTACAAGTATGCCTGAATCGCCCACTAATTCAGGTATTGCACTATTTCTGTAGGCGATAACAGGTATGCCCGCTGCCATACTGTTCAATAATGTTAAACCGAAACCTTCATTTATGCTAGGCGAAACGTAAAGATCGAGAGAAGAAATATAAAAAGGCATTTTTCCATCTTCCACCATGCCAGTAAAAATAACATTATCAATAGAATCTGAATCTATTAAAATCTTCTTTACCAAATCAGAAATACCTGTTATCCCGGAAGTTTTCACATCAGGATCTGGGCCAATAAACAGGAGAAGTGAATCAGGAAAAATTTTCTTTACATCCTTCCATATTTTTGCCAGGTCTTGAGGACCTTTTCCTTTTGACATCCTGCCTATGAATCCAACTATCCTTTTATTTTTTGGTAGATTTAAAAATTCCCTTGCTTTATCTTTATTTGGAAAATTGCTGTATTCAACACCATGAGGCACAACGTGTATCTTTTTAACAATACCAAATTCAAGAAGCTTTTTTTTTGTAAACTCACTCGGTACTATATAAGCGGTGCAATCCGCATTTAATAAATATTTTTCAATCTTCGAAAAAACCCTTGAAACTGACCATCCTGTAAATTCTTCAAGTTCTAAACCATAAACACTATGCACATGTTTTATGATTACACTATTTTTTAATTTTTTTTCTAGGCTTAAACCAAGAAAAGATAGATATGAATGTGCATGAATTATATCAAAACCGTTCGTGTTCAGTGAAGGCATTAAGAGCGCATACTTTGGTATCCTCTTAAATGTCACTTTATCAATCTTTTCAAAACGTTTAACATTAGGAAGAGCAGATGTCAGTATACTTACGTCATTCCCCTTGGAAGATAAAAGAGTTGAATATTTCCACACGACCTTTTCAACACCTCCTATGTGAGGAGGTGCAAGGTCTGAAATTTGTAAAATCCTCATTTATTTTTTTAGTCCTCTGGACTTTCTTAGTCCTCTTCCTTTCTGGCCTGCGGATGTTTTTCCTCTGTAAACCCTGCCCTTCTGATTTGCTACCCAGGAGAGATTTTTATCGCTTAATATTGCGGGATGAACTCTGTCAACAAGAATTACTTCATAGTATTTGTACATTCCATCTTCTCCAACATAATATGAGTTCAATACCTCCATGTTTGGGTATTTTTTTCCTGCTCTTTCCTCTGCAATTCTCTGTAGATTTTTCTTTAGTGTTATTTTCAGTATCCCTTTTCTTTTAGGTCTTCTTCCAGCTCTTATTGCTGGTTTGTTAAATCCCCCTCTTCTTACCCTTGACCTTACAACAATAATACCTTGTTTTGCTTTATAGCCAAGAGCTCTTGCTCTATCAAGTCTCGTAGGTCTTTCAACCTTTTCTATCGCTGGACCTTTTCTCCAGGATATCATCCTTTCCCATTGCAATTCTCCAAGCCATCCATCTCTTGGTCTCTTCCACACCTCGCCTATAAAATCGTACATATTCTTTACCATATTCTACACATCCTGAGCTTCTCCATAAGGAACATCGCCCAATATCAAGGTGTATTATTGCTTATTATAAAAACCTTTTTTTGATTTTTATATCATTAAATACTCAAAAAAGATTTTTGAGTATTTCAACTGAGCAAAAATATTAAAAAAATTTAAATAATTTATAAATATAACCTATATACATAGAAATTATAAAGGTGATATAATATGGCTGATGAAGTATTAACCCCAAACACAAAGAAGGTTTATGAAGCTATGAAGAAGCTGGGAGCATCCTCAGAAGATAAGTTAAAAACTGCCGACGATATAATGAAGGCTGCTGGCTTAGGCAAGGGAATAGTAAATAATGCCTTACAAGAATTAATGAATAAAGGATACGTAAAAAGAGTGGCGAGGCAAAAAAGTGCAGGCTATTTCCTTATCAAATAATTTCACATGCCCCAAAAAGGTTTCTCTCTTCTTTTTATTGAAATTATTTCATTCAAAGTTTCCTTTTCTTCATAAGTTAATTCCGATTCTTCAAGTTTTTTAACATCTTCTTCCGAGAGATCTGAAAACAAAATATCACCAGGTTTCACATTTTTACCAATGACTGCATCTGATATTGATACTGCAATTTCCTGACCCATTATTGCCTCTTTCAATGTCTGTTCCTTGTCCCTTATGCTTTTAATTTCTCCGACACTCTTTCCGTCATCTGACATTAACTTTAAATTAGGTCTCAGCCTGCCAGCTAATACTCTTACACCAACAATAGCAGGTTTTGAAACTCTAAATATAAAATCCTCAAGCACTTTGATTTTTGCAGGATAAGTAATTTTCTCTCTTTTTTCATCTTCAAGCCTTTCCTTTTCGCTTTCAATAGTCTCCTTATATTTATCAATAATTTCATAAAGAACCTTGCTCTCAATTATCTTTACCTTTGATTCTGATAAAAATTCCTGGGGTACTTTAACGTTATACGCAATTATAATCCTTTTAAGTTGATCAGGAGAAGTTTCAGCATCTACAATGTCTCTTTTAGAAACATCCCCAATTTCAGCCTTCTTTATCAGTACACCCAGTAAATTTAATTCATAATTTAATGCCTCCAAAGATCCTTTTGCATCAGCTTTTATCACTATTCCATCATCAGAAAGATTGATTGAAAGTTTTGATTCATTTTTTATATCATTTATTATTTTATCCAGGGTATCTAAGGATGCTACTTTTAACGTCCCACCAGGCAATACATCGTCTATGTCAGGCGCTGAAATTTTGATACCTGCTGCTGCTGAAACTTCTTTTACCTGCATAAATGGATCTCTTGGATCCATAATCTCATCCAGCGGCCTTGGTTTTAAAAGCACCTTTACCTTTGTCACTACTGGCTTGCTTTTTCCTGAAAGCACAATTATGTTTCCTTTCTTAATTGTACCCTCGTACAAAATTACATCCAGAGTCTTCCCAAGCCCCTTTACTTCTTTAAGTTCAAGTACTGTTCCCACTCCAGGCCCTTCTTCTGTTTTTAATTCATTTTCAAGATATCTCTGTGCAAGACCTATTAGAACTAATAGAAGATCAGCTATACCTATGTTAAGTTTAGAACTTACTGGAACTATGGCAATATTTTTTGTAAAATCACTTATTCTATCATATCTTTCAGATGAAAATCCTTGATTGTATAACTGTTCAGATATTTCATAAATTGATCTATCGAGATTTTCCCTCACCAAATTATTCTGTTCATTTATTGCATAAATAAAAGGTTTGTTTTGCGAATTTCTCCATCCATCTATTAGATCAATTTTAGTTGCAGCAACAATAAACGGTGTTTTGAAATTTTTTAATATATTCAAACTTTCAACAGTTTGAGGCATTATTTTCTCCCTTATATCAATTACAAGTATGGCAATATCAGCAAGTGATCCGCCCCTTGATCTTAATGTAGTAAATGCCTCATGGCCAGGCGTGTCTATAAAAAGTAATCCAGGAATTTTAAAATTCTTTTCTTTAATCATTGAGCCACATATTTCATATATGGTTTCAATTGGAATTTCTGTTGCCCCTATATGTTGTGTTATAGCGCCATGCTCCTTTTTAGATATAGATGTTCCCCTAATCGCATCTAAAAGTGAAGTTTTTCCATGGTCAACATGGCCTAATACTCCTATTATCGGTTGCCTTGTTCTCATTTCCTTTGTACAATAAATAAAAAGTTATTAATTTTTCCTAAAGTGAATCTTTTATTTATATATATAAATTTCATCACTGTCTATGCTATAGCCTATTAATTTTGTATACCTACCCCAGTTAACTATGATTTTAAAGAGTTTTTCTTCATTTATTGTATAAAAATATTTTTTCATTATTTCTAGGAATTTTTCCCTGTTCATTTTTTTATTCGGCGTTTCTTCAAGAATTTCAATTGCAGTTTTAAAAGGATCTACATCCTTGATCTTTTCACTTAATAATCTCTTTCTTTCCTGTATTCCAGAATTGACAAACTTTTTTCCGAATTCGCTTAATTCTATATTTCCCTCTGTTATTTTTACCAGGTCCAAAGCCTCTGCATCATCTATAATATTAAAAAATTCTGATTTTTCTATACCAAGGTCGTCATCAATCTGTGCAACATCTTCTGGATTTTTTAAATCACTCACCCTCTCAACAAGGCCAACAATCATGCTTACGGATGGATTATTTATCATAACCATTTATTATCAGAAGGATTATTACATTATTGATATAAAATTTTTTATCCATCCGATAAAAAGGATTTAAATAACATTATTCGTTTTTGTAAGTTATGATGCCTTGGAGAGGAAGAAGAAGAGGACCTAGATGGATATCGATAAATCCAGATATAATGATGTATGGTCCAATAGGTAGACCTCCTGAGGGTAAAATATATGTATATTTATCCGAATTGGAGGCACTCAGGTTAGTGGACGTAGAGAATTTAACTCAAGAAGAGGCAGCGCAGAAAATCGGTATATCCAGAAAAACGCTATGGACTGATTTAACCAGGGCAAGATCTAAGATTATAAGCGCAATTTTAAATGGATATGTAATTGAAATAATTCCCGATATTAAAGAAAATGAATAATAATATTATAAACAAGTTTGTTTTGAAAGCATTCAAATTTTATAGTAAAATACAATATTAATTATATTAAATTATACAAGAACAGAAATTTTTACGAAAAAGACAATTATGCTTTAGAAATCAAGTTTGAGAGAAAAAAATTCAAGGAATAGAAATGCAATAAATTTTCAAAAGAAAAGTGAGGCATTAAAATATACTAATAAATACAATAACATAGATATTTAATATAATCCATTAAATGTAAGATTTATTTCATCCAATTTCAGGCAAAACAGTAATTTTTTCACGTGTTTCCTTTCTTTTAATAAGAGATAGTAGAAGACCTATTATAGAAAATATAAACATAATGAACATAGCATGAGTGAAAGCTGAAAGGACTACGCTTTTGTTTTCCTCAAGTAATGAATTTAAAACATAAGATTCATAAACAAATGTTGATATGCTCACGCCAAAAATTAGACCCAAGCTTCTCATCATATTTAGAAAACCTCCAACAAGACTTAGCTTTCCCGGAGGTGACATTCCCATTATTGAACTGTTGTTTGGTGCCGTAAATATTCCCATCCCAAGACCAAGTATTGTGAATAGAAGTATTATTTCAGAAATTGAAGTATTTTCAGATACTGTTGATAAAACAAATATAGAAACAGTCATAAGAACAAATCCAATTATTGTAAGTTTGTAAGATCCCATCCTATCTGAAAGAGCACCACTTATTGGAGTTCCCACACCCATAAAAGCGGGTATGATTACGAGAAGTGAACCTGCCAGAGATGGCGAATATTTAAGAACATATTCAAGATAAAATGGGACAATGAACATTGTGCCCCCAATGAGCAGGTAAGAAATCAAACCTGAAAAATTTCCAGCTACATAAGCAATATTTTTGAAAAGTGAAAAATCAATTATCGGGTTTTTAATTTTTCTACCATGAAGAATAAAGACAATTAAAATCAAAATTGCAATTATATAAAAAAGATACATCTGAAAAGCCGGATAGCCTTTGCTTGAACTCATTGAAAAATTGAATAGAAACAGACCAAGGAATGATGTGAAAAGTGATGCGCCCACATAATCTATTTTTTCATATTTTGATTCTGATTTAGATTCTGGTAATACTAAAAGTGCAAGTATAGTTCCTATAATTCCAACAGGTACATTTATGTAAAATGCATAATTCCATGATATATACTGTATAAGAAAACCGCCAAATGATGGGCCAATCGCCATTCCTGTTGCCTGAATAGCACCCTGAATGCCTATTGCTCTTCCTCTTTCGTTGCCGGGAAAATTTGCTGAAATGATTGCAATACTGTTGCTCTGAAGGAATGTTGCACCAACCGCCTGCAATATCCTCCAGCCAATAATCCATTGTATGGACAGACCCAGGCCAACCATTCCAGAACCAATGATGAATATTACAAAACCTATGTTATAAAATTTCTTTCTTCCCACAACATCTGATATTCTGCCTAAAACAGGCAATAGTGCTGTTAAAGTAAGCTGATACCCAAGTGTTGCCCATTCGACAACGAACAATGGCATATTAAAAACATGCCTTAACTCAGGATTTATTATATTCATCAAGTTAAGGTCCAGGGCTGACATAAAAGCCCCTAACAAAACAACAGTTAGTATATACCACCTATAATTACTCTTATTTTTAAAGTAATCCAATGGATACCTTGATCCATTCTTTTGCATCAACCATCCTATAATAAGATTAAATTTTTAAATGTTTGTTTTTAATTTAATATTTTTTGAGTAAGTATTCTACAATTCCATTGAACATTCTCTTTCCTGGCTTTTCGAACAGTCCCCTGTAAAATCCAGGATGCTGGTATCTTGAAAATGCTCTTTCAGGGTGGGGCATAAGCCCGAATACATTTCCCTGTTCATTACAAATCCCAGCTATGTTATACAAAGACCCGTTTGGATTCCATGGATATGATGCGTAATCGCCATTTTCATTAACATATCTTAAAGCTATTTGTTTATGAGAAATCATATGATCAAGGTATTTTTTCTCATTTTCCTTGGAAAAAATGAACCTACCTTCTGCATGCGCTATTGGCATTGCAAATACTTCGCCATCTTTTATTTTATTTAAAAATTCACACGAACTTTTCTCCTTTTTCACATATATCCACCTGCATTCAAACCTATTTGAAATGTTAGGCGCAAGGCCAGCCTGAGGTTTCATGCTCCAGTTTGTGTCTATTCCTGGAAGAAAACCTAGTTCCATCAATACTTGAAAGCCGTTGCAAACTCCCAGAACTAACTTATTTTCATCAATGAATTTTTTTAAATCCCTCGATATTGTTCCTTTCATCCTTGATGCAAATATCGCTCCGGCTCTTACATAATCACCGCCAGAGAATCCACCTGGTATAAAAATCATTTGATAATCTTCCAAGCTTTTAATGCCCCTTGATAACTCGTTCACATGAACATATTCAGGTTTTGTTCCAAGAGTCTTAAAGGCATTGTAAGATTCCTCCTCACAGTTTGTTCCTTCTATCCTTATAATCGCAATTCTAACTTCTTCCTTTTTCATTGAAATTCCTCCTTAGGGAACTTCAACCAGTGTTTTCTTACGTTGTTAATAGTTTGATTGATAAGCAGCCTTCTACCATCAAATATTTTAAATTCTCCATTATCGGTGACTTTTCCTATCCTGTATATATTCAAATCTGAAAACAACTTTTCGAATTCTTTTTCATCTTTTTCTCTTATTTCAACCACCCATCTTGTATTTGATTCAGAAAAAAGTTTGAAGTCCGAGCGTATGGTGCCAATATTGATTAAATTGACATCCAGACCAAGATCTCCACCAATTGCCATCTCTGCAAGTGCAATTGCAAGACCACCTTCAGAAACATCATGGCACGATCTTATCCATTTTTTATTCATTGCATTTAAAATTCTTTTGTAACTTTTACTGAGTTTTTCTAGATCCACCTTAGGTACTATGGTGCTTTCGTAATTTAAAGAATCATAGTAGATGGAACCACCCATTTCCTGAAATGTGTCATTTATCAAATATATTGAGTTCCCTTTTTCTTTAAGATCTGATGTAACACCTTTCCTTACATCTTTTACGATACCTATTGCCATCAATGTAGGAGTTGGAGGAATGGATTCTCCATTTGTTTCATTGTAAAGAGAAACATTTCCAGACACATATGGAATGTTTAGGTATTTTGCAGCATCTGAAAGACCTCTTGCAGCCTCGTACAGGTCGCCCATAACACGAGGATTTTCCGGATTACCAAAATTAAGATTATCCGCAAATGAGCTTGGTAAAGCATTCACAGAAACAAGATTCCTCACAGCTTCATCTACAATAGATATTGAGCCCCAGTAAGGATCTATTGATGTGAATTTTGGATTAGATGTAGATGTTACACCAATTCCCCTAAAAGAATATTCCAGCGGTTTTATAATCGATGAATCACTGTGCGTTTCCTTTCCAATTAAACCTACCAGCGGTTTCAAAACAGTGTTTCCCTTTACTTCATGATCATATTGCCTGATCACATAAGCCTTTGAAGCAATGTTCTGGTTTTCAAGCATATCTAGAAAAACCCTGTTATAGTTTGGTTCAGGCGGTATCATATCTTCCCTAATTTGTGCAGGATATTTTATTACATATGGTCTGCAGTATATCGGGCCAGATGTAATGAAATGTGTGTCTAGATCAAGCACTTTTATGTCATGATAATAAATTATCAGCCGTTCATCCTTTATAGTCCTACCTATAACAGTAGCATCAAGATCCCATATTGAAAATATATCAAACAGTGGTTTTAGATTTTCATCGGAAACAGCTACCATCATCCTTTCCTGCGATTCGCTTATCCATATTTCCCAAGGTGCCATATCTTTTTCCTTAAGGGGAACCTTCTCTAGATGAATCTCGGCACCCACATTTCCTGCAAGGCACATTTCTCCTACAACGCTTGAAAGACCACCTCCACCTAGGTCCTTCATTCCATAAATCAAATTTTTGTCAACCGCTTCAAGGATCGCATGTATAAGAGGCTCTTTTATTATTGGATTTCCAAGTTGTACAGCTGTTTTTTCAACATTTTCTTCCGATTTAAAAACTCTGCTTGCAAAGGTAACGCCATGGATACCATCCCTCCCTGTTTTGCCACCTACAAGAACAAGGTTATAATTTTCCTTATCTATCCTGCTTCTTATTATATTAGTTTTTTTTGCTATACCAACACAACCTGCATTAACCAAAACATTGTTCAAGAATCTGTTGTCAAAGTATGTAATACCTGCTATATTTGGTATGCCAACCCTGTTACCATAATCCCTAATGCCTGCAACAACACCGTTAAAAATGTAACTTGGATGTTTCACACCTTTCGTAAGTAAGTTGTATGGATAGTCCAAATTTCCAAAAAATAACGAGTCAACTAGAGCAACAGGTTTGGCCCCCATGCAAAGGACATCCCTTATTATACCACCTACACCTGTAGCTGCACCACCATATGGTTCTACTGCACTGGGATGATTATGACTTTCCATTTTGAAAACATAAGCATAATCTTTATCAAATTCAACAACTGCAGCATCCTCACCAGTTAAAATAACCTGTTTTGCCTTTATTCCCGTTATGTATTTTTTCAACACAAATTTTGAACTTTTATAACAACAATGCTCACTCCAAGCCTGACCTATAGCCTGTAATTCAACATCAGTTGGGTCTCTTTTAGCATCAACAAAATATGACCTAAGTCTCAACATCTCGTCTAAATTTAGTGCCAAACCAAGGTCATTGCTTAATTTCTTAAGATCATCATCATTCATTGATCTTATTTTAATTCTATAGGCATTGTACCTTTTGTCTATTTTCTCCATCATGCTTTATCCACTTCTATTTTATAAGTATGTATAACAGGATTTACAAGTAATTTATTGCACATCTCTTCTGCCTCTTTTTTTGCTTTATTAGAATCCCCCTCTAGGGTAATCTCATATAACTTTGATATGTTAACATTTTTTACATTGGAAAAATTTAAAAGATTCAAACTTTTTTTAACTGCTAATCCCTCAGGATCTTCTACACCTTCTTTGTAGCTTACGAGAATTTTTATTTTTACCATGTTTAGGATTATAAACTGTGAATATTTAAAAGATATCTTCAGGGATCCAAGAAAGTTTTAATATATCCTTTGCAAATATAGTTGATGGGATCATAAATGGATATTAAAATGAATGTTAAGGACTTAAAGGAGGTTACAGATCTATTACTTACTTTGGTAACTGAAGCAAAATTTGAATTTTCTAAAAAGGGTTTGAGCGTAAAATGTGTAGACCTTGCACATGTTGCAATGATAGTTCTTGATTTAAACAAGGAAGCATTTTTAGAATATGATTTGGCGGAGGATACAGAACTCGGCATAGATCTAGAAAAAATTAAGGATTTTCTTAAGAACACTAGCTCTACTGATGTGATAGAGATAAAGAAGGAAGATTCAAAATTGCTCTTGACAGTTGGATACTTATCAAGAACAATGCAGACTATTGATCCATCAAGCATTACTGTTCCAAAGGTTCCATCTCTTGGTCTTCCTGCAAAAGCCGTTGTACCTACAGAACAATTTTCAGGAGGTATCAAGGTAGCAGAAAACATATCGGATAATATTACATTGCATATAACACCTACAGAATTTAGATTGTATTCTACAGGCGATGAAGACTCTACAAGATTAATAATTCCCAAGGATCTTCTAAAGGAACTTAAGTGTGATGCAGAGGTTAAAAGCCTTTATCCTGTGGATTACCTCTTAAGATTTATAAAAGCAATTAACTCTGAATTTGTTACAGTAAATCTAGGCAGTGATTATCCTGTAAAGGTTGAATTCGAAATTTGTAATGGTAAAGGAACAGGATTATTTTTGCTTGCACCAAGAATAGAGGAATGATTTTCAATTTATTTAAAAAATTTTTAAATTAAAAATATTTTTATCTTTACTAGACTTACAGGTCAAGGATGAAATTGGTAGAGTGCATTCCAAATTTTAGCGAAGGAAAAAACAAGGACATTGTAAATGAAATTGCTAGGGCAATATCATTTAAAAAAGAGATTAAGATTTTGGATATTGAAATGGATCCTGACCATAATAGAAGTGTAATCACGTTTATTTCACCTATAGAATTATCTGTAGAAGCAGCTTTCAATGGCATTAAAAAAGCTGGTGAATTAATAGATATGGATAATCATAAAGGTGCACATCCCAGGTTTGGTGCAGCAGATGTAATTCCATTTGTTCCTTTGTTTGATGCGACGATGGAAGAATGTGTAGAACTTGCAAATAAATTAGGTGAAAAGGTAGGAAATGAATTAAAAATTCCTGTTTATCTTTATGAAAAGGCTACGAGAGTTGACTGGAGAAAAAATCTGCCAGATATAAGAAATGAAAAATTTCAATACGAACAATTAAAAGAACATATAAAAGAGGAAAGATGGAAGCCAGACTATGGTCCACAAGAAATAGGTAAAGCTGGAGCAAGCATAATTGGTGCAAGGGAATTTTTAATTGCATACAATGTTAATTTAGGAACACCAAACATTAAAATTGCAAAGAATATCGCAAGAAGTGTAAGGGAGAAAACGGGTGGCTTAAAAAATGTAAGAGCACTGGGATTTGAACTCAAAGAGCGTGGCATTGTTCAGGTTTCCATGAACTTGATAAATTACAAAGAAACACCTATTTACAGGGTATACGAACTTGTAAAGCTTGAAACTGAAAGGTATGGTGTTCCGATCCTAGGATCCGAGATTGTAGGTCTAGTTCCTCTGGATGCTATTGTAGGTGTGAGCGATTTTTACCTTAAGCTCGAGAATTTTTCATCAAAGCAAATTCTTGAGAAAAAAATCATGGAAGGTGGTAATTATATGATGGAAGACATGGGTATAAAAGAATTTTTGGATGAACTTTCAAGTGGTTCTCCAACACCAGGAGGCGGAGCAGCAAGTGCATTGGTTGGAAGTATTGCGGCATCATTAAGTTCAATGGTGGCTAATTTGACAGTGGGCAAAAAAAAGTACTTAGAATACGAGAATGAAATGAAAGAAATCGTTATAAGAGCAAAGGATCTCCGGAATCAGCTTTTAAAATTGATGGACGATGATGTGGAAGTTTTTAACAGGATAATGGATGCTTATAAATTGCCAAAAAATACGAATGAAGAAATTTCCATCAGAAAGGCAAAAATAGAAGAAGCAAGCAAAAAAGCATGTGAAGTTCCTCTCACTACTGCAAAGCTATGTCTTGACGTTATAAAATTGGCAAACATAGTCGTTGAAAAAGGAAATAAAAATGCTGTTTCTGACGGTGCTTGCTCAGCATATTTTGCTGATGCGGCAATCAACGGTGCACTGATGAATGTAAAGATAAATTTGAAGAACATTTCAGACGAAAATTTCAAACTTAAAATGAATGAAGAAATAGAATATCTGAAAAATGAATCTAAGAATATGTTAAAAACAGTAGATATGAAATTGAATGAGGTGATTTAAAATGGTTGAATTAAAAAGGATAACTGAAATAGCCTCAGCAGCAGGTATTGAAGAAGAATATCTTGAACCGTATGGTAAATACATGGCAAAGGTGTCGCTTGACCTTCTGGAAAAACTGCAAAACAGAAAGAAGGGTAAAATGATTTTAGTAACAGCGCTTACACCTACACCTGCCGGTGAGGGGAAAACAACAACATCAATCGGGCTTACGATGGCTATCAATAGGCTAGGTAAAAAGAGCATTATAGCTTTAAGGGAACCATCACTGGGACCGGTATTTGGTGTGAAAGGTGGTGCAACTGGTGGTGGAAGATCAACTGTACAACCTATGGAAGAAATAAATTTACATTTCACAGGTGATTTTCATGCAATATCGTCAGCACACAATTTACTTTCGGCAATGATAAACAACCACATTTACCAGGGAAATCTTCCTGATATTGATCCTAGAAAGATCAGTTGGAGAAGAACCATTGATATGAACGACAGATCATTGAGGCACATAATAGTAGGTTTGGGAAAAGGAAACGGTGTAATTTATGAAGATGGATTTGACATTGTGCCTGCGTCTGAGATAATGGCAATTCTTGCTTTGAGTGAAAGTTATAGTGATCTCAAATCAAGGCTTGAAAAAATACTTACAGGATTTTCAAAGGACAGAAAGCCCGTTTATGCAAAGGACATAAAGGCATCTGGTTCAATGGCAGCTCTTCTGAAAAATGCTCTCAAACCAAATCTTGTTCAAACATCTGAAAACACGCCAGCTTTTGTTCATATCGGGCCATTCGGTAACATAGCACACGGCACAAATAGCATTCTTGCTGATAAGATATCATTACCCTTATCAGATTATTTTGTAACTGAAGCAGGGTTTGGCTCTGACCTTGGCGCAGAAAAATTTTTTGATATTGTAACTAGGATAGGTAAATTTGTACCGAATGCTGTGGTGGTTGTAGCCTCTTTGAGGGCAATAAAGCACCATGGTGGTGCTAAAGACACATCCTTAGAGGACATATTGGCAGTTAAGAAAGGCTTTGATAACCTAAAGTTCCACATAAACAATGTAAGAAGATTTGGTGTACAGCCAGTTGTGACAATAAACAAATTTAAATCTGACACTGATAAGGAAATAAGTACATTGATGGAATTGCTAGATTCTGAAAAAGTCTCCTGGGCCCTGTCTGAGGTATTCGAAAAGGGTGGTGATGGTGGAATAGAACTTGCCAAAAAAGTTATGAAGGTGGCGGATGAGAATCCAGAACCAAAAATCAATTACACTTATGAAATTACTGATCCCGTGGAAGTAAAGATAGAAAAGATTGCAAAAACTGTATACGGTGCAAAGGAAGTAATATTTACTAAAGATGCCATGGACGATATTAAATTAATAAAGAAAATTGGAATGGAAAATTCATTCATTTGCATGGCAAAAACACAATCATCCATCTCAGACGATCCAAAGGCCATAAATGTGCCGAAGGATTTCACAGTAACGGTAAGAGAAATAAGAATTTCATCAGGTGCCGGATTCCTTGTGCCAATTTTAGGAGAGATAATGACAATGCCTGGTCTATCGAAGGAACCAGCAGCTTACAACATAGATCTTAAAGAAGATGGAAGAATCGTAGGCCTTTTCTAAATTTTTTTATACATCCTTCTATTTTTCTTTAACAATGAAAGTTTATGTTGTAGATAATGGAGGACAGTGGACTCACAGAGAATGGAGGGTCTTAAAATATTTGGATTTAGACACTAAAATAATTCAAAATGACCTGGATCCTGAAATTTTAATTAAAGAAAATGTAGATGGGCTTGTTCTTTCTGGCGGTTCACCTAGCATATCGTTCGAAGTTCAGAAACTCGGTAGGACTTCAGATTATTTAAAGCTCGGAATTCCAGTCCTTGGTATATGTGCTGGTGCACAGTTCATTGCCCTGAATTACGGCGGTGCAGTAGGTCCAGCAGAAACACCGGAGTATGGCAAAACAGAATTAAATGTTATTGAAAAGGATGAGCTATTCGAGAATTTACCAGATAAATTTTATGTTTGGGAAAATCATAACGATGAAGTTAAGGAACTGCCTAAAAATTTTGTTCATCTTGCTAAATCAGAATACTGCCATATTCAGGCATTTAAACATATAAGTGAACCTATCTATGGCGTTCAATTTCATCCAGAGGTTGAAAACACGGAATTTGGAAATGAAATTTTTAAAAATTTCATAAAAATCATAAAAAATTGAAATCTTTGATAAAAATTTAAATAAAGGTTTGAAGATATCCAGATGGGATATATATGCTTACTGAAGTTACAGAATTGGTTGGTTTGGAAGTTTACACTGATAAGGGATATTTGCTAGGCACAATAGAGGACATCTCTATAGACGTCGATCAACAGGTTACTTATGGCCTGTACATTTCAAAGACAAATCCACTTCTGGTAGAAGATGGGGTTCCTGTGCTCGTTCCTTATAGATGGGTTAAGGCAGTTGGTGACATTGTGATCATGAAAAAATTCCCATCATATGTTTCATTAAGCACTGGTGAGAAAGGTTCCAGTGAAGCATCTGAAAAATCGCAGTGATATTTATTTACTTAAAAAACCCTCAATTTTTTCATAAATTGGGCCCTGCGGTGTAAGTGTGCTTTTATATATTTCAAAGCTATTCACGGTGATGCTTCCGAAATCTATTTTTCTATAATTAGAGAGAAAGCCACTCACATTTGCAGGTATTTTTAATCTGCCTAGAGTCAAATGTGGAGAAAATTTCTCATCACTATAATCTCTGAGTATGGTTGAAACCGTATCCCCAAGTTCATTGAGTTCATTTGAAACAAGGCCTATCCAGATTACCCTAGCGTTAGTTTCTCTTGGAAATGCTCCTGCACCAAGTAATTGAACAATAAATCTTTTGAACTCTAACTTTTCCATGGCTTTTTTTATCTTTTCAAGATTCTTGTCATCTAATTCACCTAAAAATTTTAAAGTTATGTGCATATTCTGCGGTTCTACGAGTTTGATTTTGAAATTTCTTTTAAGGTTATTCTGAAAATTAATAATTTTATCGTTTACAGGTACCTTAATTCCGATAAAACATCTCATAACAAAAATATTGTTTTTAATACCATAAACTTTTTGTTTAAATAATTCATTTAAGTTTTTGTGATCAAACATGGAAATTGATAACAGAATGAAGTATGCAAAAACACATGAATGGGTTCTTGTTGAAGGAAAAAGTGCGAAAATAGGTGTATCAGATTATGCACAACAGCAATTGACGGATATAGTATTTGTTGAATTACCTGAAATCAATGCAAGAATAGAAAATGGCAAATCATTTGGAGTGATTGAGTCAGTTAAAGCGGTAGAAGATGTTTATGCCCCAATTTCTGGAAAAGTAACTGCAAGAAATCAGAAGGTAATTGACAGCCCAGAATTAATAAACAATGATCCTTACAATGCATGGCTTATTGAAGTAGAAATCGAAAATCCAAAGGAATTGGATGGATTGATGACGCCAGAGCAGTATAAAAAATTCCTTGAAAGCGAATCTCATTAAATGAAAAGGCAGGATTTTTATTATAGGCTCGCAAAAAAGGAGCATTACAAGAGCAGAGCGGCTTATAAGTTAATGCATATAGACGAAAGGTTTTATATTTTTAAAAAAGGCATGAATGTAATTGATTTGGGAGCTTCACCCGGGGGATGGAGTCAGGTCGCAAAAGAGAGAACATTTAATGGTAATGTTTTTTCCGTGGATTTAAAGCCCGTATATGTGCCTGGTATAATATACATAAACGCTGATGTTTTCAGTCTAGACATTTTAAAAAAATTAAGAGAAAAAATGTTGGAAAACAATATAAAAAATTTTGATGTTGTTCTCTCAGACATGTCACCAAAAATATCAGGTGTTAAAGAGGTTGACCATCAATTATCCATTGATCTAGGGAAAAGGGCTATGGAAATTGCACTGGAATTGCTTTCTGAAGGAGGTTCATTGATTATAAAATTATTTTATGGTCAGGACATTTTTAAAATAAAGAAAGAATTTGAAAGCCATTTTGACTTCTGCAAGCTTTACACACCACCATCTTCAAGGAAAGGAAGCAGAGAGGTTTATCTCGTTTGCAAGAGGTTTAAGAAAAACTAGGTTTTAAGCGAATCGTAATACTTTGATTTTCAAGTCTAATTTATTTGTCTATAATACTATGCCATTCACTAAAAGATACATAAATAGGCCCAAAAGGGCTCCTGTGTTTAGAAATGGTAGACCTGGTAATGGTTTCCCCTGTCTAAGAAATATAAATAATACTAAAATGGCTATGAGTGCGCCGAAAAATGTGAATAGAGTAGCACTCATATTATAATTATACATTACAGAAACGATCAGTATCGATGGTATGGCAGCATCGCCATAACCCATGAACATTGCTGTTCTTTCTCCATCCATTTTTATTTCCTTAACATCTACTGTATCTGAATCAGGAAAAACGAAAAGTGCAGGAAGTCCGCTTTTTACAGTGCCTTCGGCCAATGTAACCATGTGTTTGCTGAATTTAACAGCATATAGATCATAGAATATAAGGATAATAAGAAAAACAACTACAGGAAGAATGCCTATGTTGGTCCCAAGAACCGCAGCACTTCCTCCTGCTACTATTATGCCCACTATGTTGGTAGTAATCCAGTTCGGTCTTTTGTATAAATATAATGGTAAGAGAAAGCCTATAACAAGACCCAATATGCTGGGTAAATAATATCCTAGGATACCTGGAATTACATATGAAAATAATACTGAAAATATTAAAAACAGAATCAGCCCAATGGCTATGAAATAAAAACCCTTTAAAAAATGCTCTTTTCTATGCCTCATTAAAAATAACATAATTATTGTAAAAATTATGATGATTACGAAATAGTAAACGGCTATCAAAGGATTGTTAGTCTGTGAACCATAAGCTTGTCCACCCATAGGTGCAAAGAAAAAATAAAGCACCATTGAAAGTAATACTGTATTTAGAAAGGAAAGAAACATCAAAATGTATTGTGTAATTGTTCTCATCCAATCCCCTTTTTATTGTATTTACATTTAGGATCTATGCACATCTTTTTCTCATACTTACCATTTTTCAATATAATTATTGGTAAGCCGCAGTAAGGGCATTTTTCATACGTTGGTATTATTTCACCTTTTTGAGGAAGTGGATAAGTTACTTTGCATTTTGGAAAGTTTGAACAGCCAATGAACCTCTTCCCTGTTTTAGATTGTCTTAATACAAGCTCTCCACCATCCTCAGGGCATTCTCCTATTGTTTCCCTTTTTTTATTGTATTCACACTTTGGATTTATGCATTTGAATTCAACTTCCTGGCCTTTCCTTATTACTTTTATTAATGGTAAACCGCATACAGGACATTGCTTGTCTGTCAATTCTATTTTACCAGTTTTTGGTAGATAGTACCTGAAATCGCAATCGGGATATCTTGAACATTGAATGTACCTGAAATTTCTATTCTTATACATCAGAAGTGGAGCACCGCATTTTGGACATTTGCCCATTTCCCTATCGCTGTTTATACCTGAAACAATAATTTCTTTAATATTATTCTCATTTTTTTCAAGTTCAACAAGTACATTATTTAGCATTGATTTTGATTCATCTATTACTTTCGTTTTATCCATCTTTCCTTCCTCAATAGCACTCATATCTTGTTCTAACTTTGCAGTCATAACAGGCTTTACTGCATCAACATTGTTTTTCTCCATTGCTTCTACGAGAGAAATGCCTAGGCTTGTAGGCTTTATTACCATACCTTCGATATAGTTTCTTTCGTAAAGTTTTTCTATTATTTCGTGTCTTGTGCTTTTAGTTCCAAGGTTCAGATTCTCCATTTCTTTTATTAATGATGCCTGTGTGTACCTTTCAGGGGGCTTTGTTTCCTTCTCTAAAAGTTCTATATTTTTTATGTTTACCTCTTTTTCAAGTGGAGGGATATCTTTTTCTCTTACCCTCAAATAGGGATAATATTTCATCCATCCCTCTTCCATTATTTTTGTTCCCTTTGAATTGAATATTTCATTCTTAATTGATATTTTTACATCTGTAGATTTTATTTTTGCGTCAGGTGCAACTGTTGCAAAAAATCTCTTAACAACAAGATCGTATACTTTGAAATAATCGCCTTTCATTTCATCTTTTTTTATTGCTTTTACAGGATATATTGGAGGATGGTCTGTTGTTTGAACTTTGCCCCTACTTGCTCTAATTCTATCCTGAGACAAGAGCTCTTCTGCTTCATTTTTATATGTTGAGTTTAAAAATTTTTCAAGAATTGATTTTAAATTCAAAGATTGAGGATATACAGTGTTGTCAGTTCTTGGGTATGATATATATCCTTTCGAATATAGATCTTCTGCAATTGACATGGTCTTTCCAACGGAAAGTCCTAACTTTGTGGATTCTCTTAAAAATTCTGTTGTATTGAACGGAGGTGGTGGTCTTATCTGATATTCTCTCTCTTTGTATTCGATTACTTCTCCCTTCTTTTCATCTTTTATTTTGTTAAATAATGCTTCAGGTTTTTCTTTAAATGGATTTTTTTCATGCTCACCGACAAATTCTACTTTTTTCTCAAAAAAATTTGCTGTTAACTGCCAGTATTTTTCGGGCTTGAAATTTTTTATTTTTCTCTCTCTGTCCACAATAAGTGCCAGAGTAGGGCTTTGTACTCTACCAACGGATATGAAATTTTTCCATTTCTGACCCGTGACGAGAGAAAAGAATCTTGTTAATACCGCACCCCAGACAAGATCTATATTTTGCCTTGATTCTGCAGCATCTGCAAGATTATTGTTTAAATCTGTCAGATTCGTGAATGCATTCATTATTTCTTCCCTTGTCACGGCACTAAACTTTGCCCTTTTCAATTTTCCTCTATAATTTACTATTTCTACCGCTTCTCTTCCTATTAGTTCGCCTTCTCTATCATAGTCAGTGGCTATTATAACTTCGTCTGCTTTGCCAGTTAATTCCTTCAAAATGTTTATTAGGAGCTTGAATTTTTCAATTTTTACTGGCTCAATGTTTATTAATTTCTTCAAATCTTCTTTTGTCCAATTTCTATATTTTTCAGGATAATCTAGTTCTACAATGTGACCTTTTAAACCTATTACGTAGTATTCATTATTATCTTTATTAAAATTAAAATAAGATATACTTTTTTTATTTATTCTTTTGAATTTTCCGCTTGAAAGGAAATATGCTACCCTTTCTGCAACGCTATATTTTTCTGCAATTACAACAGTGATCATTTTATGAACCTTAAATGAGGCAAATTATAAACCTTTTCTTTAAATTGATTCATTTATAAAATAAAGTATATGATTTATCAGATGTCAAAGTTAAAATACTTAAATTAAAATATTCAGTAGGGCCTGTAGGGTAGTGGATTATCCTTGAGGACTTCGGATCCTCAGACTCGGGTTCAAATCCCGGCAGGCCCGTTAACAATCATAAGCGAATACTTTAAATAAG
>JBMFSK010000003.1:0-44222 GCA_049967595.1 Thermoplasmata archaeon | reverse complement strand
TCACGATAAGATCGTCATGTTATCGTGGTCAAAAAGCCTTTTTCATGACACCTATTTATAAATATCTGACATTAGTCAGACATGCAGAGAGCCTGAAAATAAGGCAAATTTTATTATACCAGATTTTTAATAACCAAATGATGGATGAGATTAAAACAGTAGAAGATTCAATGGTTAATACTGTGTTTTCAGTTCTTCCTGAGGATACAAATGTGTACGGAAATCTCTTTGGCGGAAAGCTTGTTGAATGGATAGATCGTACAGCGGGTATAGTAGCAGTCAGACACTCTAGAAAGAATGTCGTTACTGCAAATATAGATAATTTAAGTTTTCTTGAGCCAATAAAGCTTGGAGATATAGTAATCTTGAGAGCATGGATAAATTATACTGGAACAACATCCATGGAAATACAGGTAGATGTTTACAATGAACGAAGCTCTGACGGTTCTAAGGTTATGGCATGCAGAGCATATTTAACTTATGTCGCAATAGACGAGTATGGAAAACCCGTGCCTGTTCCAAAGTTAAACATTTTAAATGATGAACAAAAACAAAGATATGATCAGGCACTTGAAAGAAAAAAGCAAAGACTAAAAATGAAAGAAAATGTTAAGTCTTGATTATTGTTGCAAGTTTTTTGCCAATTTCCCTTGCCTTTGAGTAATCCTCCTCCGTTGGAATCATTTGTGCCCTGAAAAATGTTTCAGGTACCTTAAGTTTCAGATCCTTTAACCTATTTTCTATAAACTTTGCACCTTCCCCTGACCATGCATAAGTGCCAAATGCAAAACCTATTTTATTTCTTAAATTCAGTGTAGACAAGCTTGACAGCAGGTCCCATACGGGTTTTATTGCATCACCATTAATTGTAGCAGAGCCAACTATAATGGCATCGGAATTTTCAATTATATCTATAACTGAGTTTATCGATGTACCAACTAAATCGAATATCTCTGTTATAATACCTTCACTTGAAAGACCCTCCGCTATAGCTTGTCCCAGTTTGCCTGTGCCTCCATAAGGTGATGCATAGAATATAACTGCACTCTTCCCATTCTTTGGCTTAGGCATTGACCATTCCCTGTATTTGTTAATATAATACCAAGGATCTTTCCTGAGTATTGGGCCATGGCTAGGGGCAATGATTTCAATTTCTTTATTTTCTATTTTCTTAATTGCCTGAAGCACATATTCTTTGAAGGGTCTCATGATTGTCATGAAATAATGTTCAAAAGCATACGAAAAATCCAATGTTTCATCATTGAATAATTTTTCATCACAGTAATGGCATCCAAGAAAGTCGCAGGGGAATAATATCTTATCCTCAGGCAGATAAGTAATCATTGTATCTGGCCAGTGCAAAAATGGTGCAGTATTAAACTCCAAAGTTTTATTTCCAAGTGAAATTTTATCGCTGTCTCCAACGAGCATTGGATTTATTTCCCTGTGAAGTATTTCTTTCAGGAACATGGATGCGTTTTTGGATGCTATTACCTTTGCATTTGTTTTTTCAAGAATAGAAGATAATGAACCGGAATGGTCTGGCTCTGTGTGGTTAATTATTATATAATCTACTTTTTCTATAGGGACTATCTCCTCAATTTTCTTAAAAAATTCTTCCCTGAAGGGCTCTTTAACAGTATCTATTAGTGCCGTTTTCTCGCTGCCAATCACAAGATAGCTGTTATAAGTAGTACCAAACTCTGCTTGCATTATTACATCGAATATTCTAAGCTTCGGATCCTTCACTCCAACCCAGTAAACTCCATCTTTTATTTTCATACTAATCACCAGCTATTATTTCTTTTATCACTTTTAAATCTTCCGAATAAAGAGCTTCTCCTCCAGGCGTTTCTAAAATTAAAGGAAGGCTCTGGAATCTTTTATCTTTGAGAATATTTCCTATTCCTTCCCTGCCTATGTAGCCTTGGCCTATCTGTGCATGCCTATCTACCCTGCTGCCAAGTGCTTTTTCTGAATCGTTTAAATGAACTGCAACAAGATTTTCAAACCCTATTTTTTCATCGAACTCATGCATTGTCCTTTCGTATCCTTCTTTGCTTCTCAATTCATAACCTGCAGCAAAAACATGACAAGTATCCATACAAATCTTCACTTTTAATTTGTCAGAAATATTATCTAGAATGAATCCGATTTGTTCAAATTTGTAACCAAGATTTGTGCCCTGACCAGCAGTAGTCTCAATGGTAATTTTAGCTCTTATATCATCAATTTTTTCAATTATTTTATCAATGCCTTCAACAATTTTTTTTAATCCAGCCTTTTCCCCTTCACCCATGTGAGCCCCCGGATGGAATATCAAGTATGGTATGTGAAGTTTATCACATCTTTGAAGTTCATGTATCATTGAATCCACAGATTTTTGAAATTTTTCCTGATCTGGAGCTGCGAGATTTATCAAATATGATGCATGTGCTACTGTAATTTTTATGTTAAATTTTCTGATATTTTCTATATATGCAAGAACATCATCCATGTTCAATGGTTTGGCTATCCATTGTCTCTGGTTTTTGGTAAAAACCTGCATCGCATCCAGACCAATATTTCTTGCTCTCAAAGGTGCATCACTGAATCCTCCACCTATTGACATATGACCGCCAATGATCATATTAAATCACAGAAACTCCTCATAAATGTTCTCAATCGATTTATCAACTTCTAGTGGCTGAAATGGATTTACTCTATGTTTTCTGGGGAGCTTTTCTTCGTATGGTTTTTCCTCTTTTTTGTAAATTATGCCGAGGGCGAAATGATCTTCATCAGATAGTAATTCAAAAGCTTTTGCCTTATTTGTAGGATCATGATCCTTCAGCTGGTATGAATGCTGCTTGTACCAATCATAAGTATTAATTTTATTCCATGTGACACATGGACTGAGGACGTCTATCAAAGCAAAACCCTTATGCCTTATTCCTTCTTCAATAAGCTTTGAAAGCTGCACAATATCTCCAGAAAATCCTCTTGCTACGTACGTGGCTCCAGCTGAAAGAGCAAGAAGAGGACCATTTAAAGGCTTCTCTGGTGATCCGTAGGGTGTTGTGATAGTCACAAATCCTTCTTCGCTTGTTGGCGAAACCTGTCCTTTGGTCAGACCGTAAATCTGGTTATCCATTACTATGTATGCAATGTCAAGATTTCTTCTCGCAAGATGGACAAAATGCTCTGTACCTATAGCATAAGCATCTCCATCCCCTCCAGAAACTATCACTTCAAGTTCCGGATTGGCAAGCTTGACACCTTCTGCCACCGCAGCTGCCCTTCCATGAAGTGTGTGTAAGCCGTATGAATAGAAATAGCTGTTTATTTTGCTTGAACACCCAATGCCCGTAACAACTACTGTCCTTGAAGGATCAAGTTCAAGGCTAGTGGCAGCCCTTTTTAAGGCTGTTAAAACACCATAATCACCACAACCGGGGCACCAGGTAGGTGTTTCCTTATCGTACAATTTAACATCATTCATCTACCAATCACCTCCAATATTCTGGAAGATATCATCCTGGGTTTGAAGGATCTTCCATCGTATTTTCTTATGCCGTAAGTATTCTTGAAACCAGTGTTCAATTTCACAAGATTTTCAAGCTGACCCGTATAATTCTGCTCAACAAAAAATGCAATATCAATACCTTTTAGATGTTCTTTAATATCATCAAGAAATGGATTCAATGTTCTTATTCTTATATATTTTACTTCTACATTTTTTTCCTTTAGTTGATCAATAGCTTCGAGGATAGGTCCATGTGTGGAACCCATGCCAAATACTGCAATATTACCCTTCCCTTCAACAATGGCCGGGAAAAGATCATTTTTCATTATCTCCATTCTTTTCATTCTTTTTTCCATCATTTTATTTCTAATAGGTATTCTTTCCATAATGTGACCATATTCATCATGTTCATCACCTGTTTCCAAATGTATTCCATTTTTGATGCCTGGTATAGGTCTGAAAGATATGCCAGTGTCATTAAACTCATATCTTTTGAATTCTCTGCCTTCTGAATTTACATTAAGTAATAGCTTACCCCTGTCTATTTTAAGGTTTTCAAGATTGAATTTTTTTACAACCTGCTTATTCCACGATATAAGTTCATCGCTTAATATTATTACAGGCAACTGGTACTTTTCTGCAAGATTGAAAGCATGAAAGGTGAAATAAAAAGCCTCATCAACGTTACCCGGGGCTATCACTATTCTTGCTTTTTCACCATGACCACCATATATAGCATGAAATATATCAGATTGTTCTGTTTTAGTTGCCATTCCGGTACTTGGGCCTGCCCTCATAGCATCTAGAACTACTACTGGTTGTTCTATCATACTTGCCAAACCTAAAGCCTCTGTTTTGAGATCAAAGCCTGGACCGGATGTAACAGCCATTGATCTTAGGCCAGCATACCCTGCCCCTATTGCCATGTTTATTGCAGATATCTCGGACTCTGCCTGAATAGATATGCCCCCTCGTTCTGGCAAATGTTTAGAAAGAAATTCCAAAACATCACTAGCTGGCGTTATAGGATATGCAGCAATAAATTTGCAGCCTGCAGCCATTGCACCGAGACCAATTGCCTCATTTCCCATTAGAAGAAGAGTGTTTTCTCCCGTTCCAGCATTCTCAATTTTGTAATTATTCATTTTTTCAAAATTTTTAGACTGCTCTATACCAACCTCAAAAGCTCTAATATTCTCTTCAATAATTTTTTCATTTTTTGTTTTGTATGAATCCTTTATCGTTTCTCTCATAAGAGATTCATTGAAATCAAACAGATATGCCAAGACTCCAAGTGCCAGGGTATTCTTTATAAGTTCAAGCCCTATCTGCTGTTTTGCAATATTTGCAAGTGGCATTTTATACATTCTTATATCTTTTCTTTCTATATCCATATCGGTTCTGCTGCTATCGTAAATTAGCAGTCCTCCAGATTCTATTTCATCAAGATGCAGTGAAACCGAATCCTCATCAAATGCAAGGAGTACATCTATATAATCACCGATGGAAAATATTTCTTTCTGCGCCCCTCTAATAGCATAACTAGTGTGTCCACCCCTTATCCTTGATGGAAAATCTTTGTCTGTGGCCACGAAAAAACCATTCCTTCTAAAAAATTTAGAGAGAATTTCTCCTGTGGCCAATGAGCCATCACCAGCTTGGCCACCAATCCTTACAGCCAAATCGTTTATTTTCATTTTTTTACACCTTCGTAAACATGTCCTTGGCAGCACCGCAAACAGGGCAGGTCCAATCATCTGGTAAATCATCAAATTCCGTTCCAGGTGGTATGTTCCTTGAGGAATCACCCTGGTCCGGGTCGTAAATGTATCCACATACTGTGCATTGATATTTATTACTCATTTTTTCACCTCCATAATTGCTTTTAAAACTTCTTCAGCGTGATTATCCACCTTTACCCTTCCCCATACTTTTCTTATCTTTCTTTCAGGATCTATGATAAAGGTGGTCCTCCTTGCTTTCCCCATATTCTCAACACCAAATTTTTTTATTAATTCTTTATCTGAATCGCTTACCAGATTAAAAGGGAGATTGTACTTTTCTCTGAATTTCTTATGTGACTCATCAGAATCAACGCTTACACCGACGATATCAAAACCCTCTTTCTTTATAGTTTCATAGTTATCTCTAAATGCACATGCCTCTTTAGTGCACCCTGAGGTAAAATCTTTAGGATAGAAATAAAGCACTATCCATTTACCCTTATGTCCTGGCAAAATATCATCTAAAAAACTTACATCTTCATTCTCATTTAACATTACCAACCACCCCAATGAACTATTTCTTCAATATTTTTTCTTGTTCTGGGAGACACTTCGCTATTTCTTACTTGATCATCCACTTTTTCAAGATCTTCTGGATAACCAAGTATTACCAACACAATTATCCTCAGATCATCAGGTATTGATAAACTCTTCTTAACAAATTCTTCGTTAAAGCCCAGTATGGAATGCCCAACCAGGCCCTGATAATAACTTTCCAGAAGAATATTTTCGACAGCTAGCCCAGAATCAAACAGGTAATATTCTCTGCCATCGCTTATGCAATCCGCATCTTTCTTTCCTACTATGGCAATTATTAGGTATGCATTTTTGGCCCAGTAATTTCCCTTGTTTAAAGCACCATGGATTTTTTTTGTTTCTTCACCCTTTAGAACAATAAAATGCCATGGCTGGCTGTTGAAGCAGGACGGAGCCCATCTACCAGCCTCAAGAATTTCCTTTATTTTATATTCTTCAACTGGTCGGCTTGAAAATGCTCTGGCACTTCTTCTTATCTCAATTTCCTTAAGCATAATCAGAATTCCTTGTAAAATAATTCTTCATAAATATTTTCAAGCTTTGCTTTGTGGTTAAGTTCCTGCTTAGCTATGAAATTTATTGTATCCTGAATATTTTTGTTAGAAACATCCTTAATTAATTTCATATAGAATTCGTATTCGCTTTTTTCTCTGGACATTGCAACTCTGATCACTTCTTGCAATGTAGAATTTTCATTTATTTTTTCACTAGGAATTAAATGATCACTCAGCTTAAGGTCAAGATATTCTTCCGTTTTTATTTCATTGCCTTTTTCAATGTTTTCTAGCAATTTCTTATGAGAAAGTTCTTCGTTTGCAAGCAATTCTAGTATTTCTAATACATTGGGATACCTTGCTAGCTTTTCTGCTTCCTTGTAAAATTTATAGGACTCTTCTTCAACATCAATAGCCTTTTTTAATAATTCTTCAAACTTCATAAAAATCAAAAAAATAAAAAGATTTATTCTACCTCTATTTCAACAGAGTTCTCCCACACACCATGAACATTGCAATAACCAAGTGCATATACCGTTGTTTTCTTGTCAAGTTTCATCCTGAATGTTACGCTGGGATCCGCAAATGTAGGTCCAAAGTCAAATGTGGCAACATGAACAGGGTTGTAGGGCCTGCCATCTACCTGTGCATATATCTGTATCCATTTTATATGATGTTCTACCAGATTGGGATGAGGCACATCCTTGCCCACAGTGACTGTTACAGTAAACCACTGACCTGCCTTCACCTTCTTCGGTGCCTCTATTACTGGCACATGTTTTTCCTTTCCCTCTTTTTCACCTGTATATACCATATCTCCAAATCTTTTCATTTTTATTCACCTCTTAGAGTAATGATTCAAGCTCCTCCTCATCTTCTACCTCATCAAGTATAATGCTCTCAACCATGGAATAGGTGACAAAATCTTTGCCATGAGTTTTCTTTATAATTCTGTTGTATACTTCTATCAAGCATCTTTTATAATTTAGCAAAGTTTCAACAGCTTCACCAAGGTTTGATAAGTTAATTGAATCTGGATACCTGCAATTTCCGAGTCTTACCATTTCAGAAGTGTTGAATATAGGTGTTCCCCCTAGTGTCCTGATCCTGAAAGCCATCTTTTCTGCATGCTCCATCCCTCTGTTATATATTTTTTCAAAAATTTTCTTTGCATTAGTCTGATCCTTCAGGTTTTTAGATGCGTACCAGAACATGTAAATGCCCAACCACTGGTCAGCATATACCTTGTTCAAGTCATTAAGAATTTCTCCGATGTTTATTTCAACAATTTCCTTACCTTTCTTGCCCATGTCTAGAACCTCCTAAATGCTGATGCAGGTGCACCGCAAACAGGGCACTTTTCTGGGACTTTTCCAACTGCAGTATAGCCACATACCGTACATATGTATATATCACTTATATCAAGATCCTTTTTATTTTTAACACTTTCCTTCGCTTTTTTATATAATTCTGCATGAATCTTCTCTGCCTCAAGAGCAAAGTGCGTTGATTGTTCAGCACCTTTTTCTCCCTGGAATTTTGCCACCTCGTTGAATACTGGATACATCTCTTCAACTTCGTATGTTTCACCATCAATAGCAACCTGCAGGTTGTTTTCTGTATCCTTTACCATACCTAGTGTTCTGTAATGATTTGTAGCATGAACCTGTTCTGCAAAAGAAATTGCTCTAAATAATCTGGCTACATTTTTATATCCGGCCTTTTCAGCCACATCACTGAAAATAAGATATCTCATATGTGCCTGGCTCTCCCCAGCAAAAGCATCACTTAAATTTTTCTCTGTCATCTTTCTCATGTGAAACCACCTATTAAAGCCATGATTAAAATGATATTTGAATTTTTTGTAATTGACTTTTTAGATGTAACATTGGAAATTTTTTAATATTCAATACCTCTCCTAGCAAGAATACCCTTTTGGTAAGGGTGCTTTATTTCCTGCATATCAGTAACTAAATCTGCCAGATCAATTAATTCCTTTGACGCATATCTACCCGTCAATACAATTTCAACATTGCTTGGCTTTTCTTTTATTATGGATTTAATCTCCTCAATAGATATTAAATCAAAATAATTTGCTGTTATGATTTCATCTAAAATTATTATATCATATTTTCCAGATCTTAATATTTTTTTCACTTTTTCAATGCCTTTTTTTATTAATTCCCTGTAATCATCCGGTGGATGCCCGGGTTCGAAGACTACAACATCCTTAAAATTTTCCTTTATTTTAGGATCCTTTGTAATGAAATATGGCTTACCAAGATATATCTCTTTAATGTTTTCAAATTTTTTAATTGATCTTGATTCTCCATATTTTTTAGATTTCATGAAGTGAATTATGTAAACATTTAGGCCGTAACCAGAGGCCCTGATAGCAAGACCAATTGCTGCTGTTGTTTTACCTTTACCATTGCCAGTATATATCTCAATAAGACCTTGTTTTAATCTCATTCAGTATATCACCGGTTCTATATATTCCCCCCATACATCCTTGAGCGCACTTACTATTTCACCTAATGTAGCTTTTGCCTTTATTGCATCAATTAAATATGGCATTAAATTCTTTTCATCAGCATTATTCTGCATATTTCTAAGTGCCTCATTCACCTTTCCTGAGTCCCTGCTTGATTTATAATTTTTTAATCTTTGCAAATGCCTTTCTTCCAGTTCATCAGGAATTCTTAATATTGGTATTTCCAGCTTTTCATCTATTTTATATTTATTCACTCCAACAAGAATCCTTTTATTCTCTTCAAGATCTTTCTGGAATTTATATGCGGATTCTGCGATCTCCCTCTGGAAAAATCCTGATCTAATACCCTTAATTACACCTCCCATCTCTTCTATTCTGTCAAAATATTTGTATACTTCATCTTCAATCTTGTCCGTTAGCCATTCTATGTAATAGCTTCCTCCCAATGGATCTACTACATTTGGTATGCCTGATTCTTCTGCAATGATTTGCTGTGTCCTTAGTGCTATCATAACTGCTTTTTCCGTTGGTAAGGCCCAGGCTTCATCCATACTGTTTGTGTGCAGACTTTGCGTTCCTCCTAAAACGGCAGCCATAGCCTCTATTGCTGTTCTTACTATATTGTTTTCTGGTTGCTGTGCGGTTAGACTCACGCCAGCAGTTTGTGTATGAAATCTCAACCACAGGGACCTTTCCTTTTTAGGGTTGAACCTTTTTTTCATCTCTTTTGCCCATATGCGTCTGGCAGCCCTGAATTTTGCAATCTCCTCAAAGAAATCTATGTGTGCATCAAAAAAAAAGCTTAACCGAGGAGCAAAATCATCAACGTCCAGACCCCTTTCAACGGATTTTTCCACATAAGTAAGGCCGTTGGCAAGCGTAAATGCAAGTTCCTGTACTGCAGTTGCACCTGCTTCCCTTATGTGGTATCCACTTATACTTATAGGATTCCAAAGCGGTAGTTCCCGAGATCCAAATTCTATGGTGTCTATTACAAGCTTTAAAGATGGTTCAGGAGGAAATATGAAAGATTTCTGTGCCATATATTCTTTAAGAATATCATTTTGTATAGTCCCCCTCAATACACTTCTTTTTGCACCCTGTGATTCACCGGCAAGAATGTAAAGAGCCCAAAGAATTGCAGCAGGACCATTTATTGTCATTGATGTTGAAATATCCCTTAATTGAATATCCTTAAACATTAACTGCATATCCTCTAAAGTGTTTATTGCAACACCTGCTTTACCAAATTCACCTTTAGTAAGTGGATCATCAGAATCAAAACCCAGAAGTGTTGGGTAGTCAAAGGCTATGCTGAGACCAGTTTCACCATGTTCTATAAGGTATTTTAACCTTCTATTGGTCTCTATGGCATCACCGAAGCCTGAAAATTCCCTGAATGTCCATAGCCTTGACCTGTACATAGTAGGATGTATCCCCCTTGTAAAGGGAAACTGACCAGGATTGCCAAGATCTTCTAAATAATCAAAATTTTTAAGTTCAAGAGGTGAATAAAACGTATTCAAATCTATACCTGATAATGTTCTGAATTCCCCCTTTTCAGGCATAGTTTCTAATGATTTCCTGTATATCTTTTTCCATTCCTCCAGCTTTTTTTTATACATTTCCTCCTTTTCCATATTCAACACCTACCTTTGTAATTATTTCCTTAACAATTTCACGCATATTTTTACCTTTTATTATTTCATCAGCATATGAATCAATGACTTCAGATTCCATGATCCTGTCAAGTTTTTCCATTGCGTGCTGCTTAAGAAGATATTTAATTCTTAGATTTATTTTCTTTTCTAGCAGCCCCGAAGATTTTACAAATTGCCAGTGTTCATCTATGGACTGAATGATTTCATCTATGCCTATGCTTCTTACTGCTATACTCTTAATTACTTTTGGCTGCCAACCGTTCTCCCTCTTTTTAAGTATGAGATTCAATTCTTTTATTTTTTCATCTGCTGGGCCCTGATCAGCCTTGTTCACCACATAAATATCCCCAATTTCAAGCTGACCCGCTTTTATTACCTGGACTTCATCACCAAGAGTAGGTACCTGTAAAACAAGAATAGTGTGTGCAATGTTGAAAACATCTACCTCATCCTGCCCAGTCCCTACAGTTTCTATGAATATGGTATCATAACCAGCAGCATCAAGAACATTAACAAAATCTGTAGTATAATAGCTAAGTCCCCCAATCTTTCCACGGGTAGAGATGCTCCTTATGAAAACATTCTCGTATTTATTCAGTTCCTTCATCCTTACCCTATCTCCCAAGACTGCTCCACCGCTGAATGGGCTCGATGGATCTATTCCTAATATACCTACCTTATGGTTTATTTCCAATAATCTTGAAGATAATTTTGCAATCAGCGTGGATTTTCCGCTACCTGGAACACCTGTAACACCTATGATCCTTGCATCCTTAATATGTTTTAAAATCTCTGATGAAAGATCTTCGTCACCATTCTCTATCTTAGTCATGATTTTTGACATTTCTTTCTTATCAAGTAACATTTCTTTCAAATTCATAAAGGTCTCCTTAGATTCTTTCTAATGAAATCAGATATTTCTTGAATGCTTGTTCCAGGATTGAATATAGCATCTACACCCAATTTTAAAAGTACATTTTTATCCTCTTCTGGAACTATACCTCCGCCTATTAACAAAACATCATTTATGCCTTCATCTTTCATAAGCTCAAGCACCCTTCTGAAATGATACATGTGTGCTCCTGAAAGAACACTCAATCCGATTACATCAACATCTTCTTCAATAGCTGTCCTAACTATGTCCTCAGCAGTCTGATGTATTCCAGTATATATCACCTCAAAACCTTCATCCATTAGGGATCTTGCTAGAACCTTTGCACCCCTATCATGACCATCCAATCCTGGTTTTGCTATTAAAATTCTTATTTTTCTCATAAATATCACTTCAGAAGCTCCCTAGCAATTACAAGCTTCTGTATTTCAGAAGTGCCTTCGTATATTTCTGTAATTTTAGCATCCCTATAGTATCTTTCAACATCAAAATCCTCTATGAAGCCATAGCCACCGTGAACCTGAACCGCAAACCTGGAAGCGTCCATAGCTACCTTGCTAGAATAATACTTTGCCATGCTTGCCTCTTTTATCAATGGAAGGTTATTATCTGCACGCATTGCAGCATCATAAACTAAAAACCTTGCAGCCTCTAGTTGTGTTACTATCTCAGAAAGAGTGAATTGGAGACCCTGAAATTCAGCAATTTTTTCCCCAAATGCCTCACGCTGTTTCATATAATCGATGCTCTTATCTACAGATGCCTGAGCAATACCCAAAGCCTGAGCACCTATACCTATTCTTCCCATATTTAGCGTATTCATTGCAATGTAGAAGCCCTTCCCTAATTCACCTAGCATATTCTCCTCCTGGACGATAACATTTTCAAATACTAGCTCAGCAGTGCTTGATCCTCTCACACCTAATTTTTTATAGTCCTCACCAATCTTAAATCCGGCTTTATTCTTTTCAACAACAAATGCTGTGATCCCTTCATGCCTTTTCTTTTCGGTTGATGTTCTTGCAAATACGATAAAGACACTTGCATGGTTCGCATTTGTAATAAAAAATTTACTACCGTTAAGGATATATTCATCACCATGCTTTTCCGCTTTAAGTTGAACATTGGCTGCGTCAGAGCCTGCCTGGGGTTCAGTCAATGCATAGCCTCCAATATACTCACCTGAACAGAGTTTTGGTAAATATTTTCTTTTAAGATTCTCAGAGCCCCATGTATAGATAGGGTATTCAACAAGACCATTCTGTACGTCCATTGCTACTGATACAGAGGGGGATATTCTTGCCAGTTCCTCAAGAATTATTACATAACTTAATGTATCAAAACCTGAACCGCCATATTCTTGGGGTATTATTACTCCCGTAAAGCCTATCTTTCCTAACTCATCGTAAAGAGTCCTCGGAATAGTTTTTTCTTCAATAGTTCTGTTTAATGGTACAATATATTTTTCTGCAAAATTTCTAGCAAGATTTCGAATTAGCTGGTAATCCTCCTTTAGAATCACTTTCTCACCGATTAGTGATAGAATAATAACTAATAAGTTTTTTTCTTTTATGTAAACATATTTAGAATATTTTTTACTTAAAAAAATTTTACAAAAACTTAATTTTAATTTTTAAGAAAAATTTAAAAAATAAATTCTTGAAGATCCAGATCTTTGATTTTTTTATTGCTCGGCATACCTGTATCAATATCCCATTCCATTGCTCTATAATATTCATTCACTAAAGAATCGACATCTATAGTAATACCTTTTAATGGTCCATCACTGTGCGGGGGTATACCCTGTGCCCTTTCTGGAAGAACAAAATCCTTAGGCTTTAATCCTTCCCGTAAGTTGAATAAATGTCTTAAATCTTGAATTCTCTCACCTATTTTCATTAATTCATCATTTGTTACGTCCCAACCTGTTAATGCATTAGTCAAATCCGCATATGGAAATGGAGAAAATGTATCAGAAAATATACAGAATCCAAGGGAATTTTCTACCTGTGTTTGGTTGCTGATTATAGCATGAGCTAGACCTTTCCCAGTATAAGAATATTTTTCAAACTTTGGAAATTCATAATTTACTTGAAATCTAGGTTTTATTGAACCACCTTCTGAGAAACCTATTCCTCCCGCTGTATGTCTTCCGGGTGTTGGATCAGCAACATATGTTGTTGCCAAACTAGGCAGATATTTAGGATCATGCGCTGGTAGTTCCTGGCCATGAACATGAACAGCAAATTCATCTGATTTAAACATTTTGGATGCTCTCATAACTCCCTGATTCAATATTTTTGCAATACCTTCGTTTTTGTTTAACATTTCTATAAATTTTACTACCGCCTCACCATTACCCCATTTTAATTCAAACCCGAGATCTTCCTTTCTGATCTTTCCATTTTCATAAAGTTCCATTGAAAAAGCAATTACCTCACCAAGAGATATTACATCGTATCCATACCTGTTTGCGAGTTCAAAACTGTAAACAATTGAATCTAAGTCGCTGTTAAGCAATAATCCTCCAAGCATACCCCCGCCCTCATACTCAAGTCTGTGGCCTTCAACCGGACCGAATCTTGTTTCCCTTCTTATTATTGCACCACATGCGACAGGGCACTGAGCACAGCCATAACTTTTCACATTGTCCTTGATGATATTTTCACCGCTTATAGCTTTTGCTTTTTCTGTGCCAAAATCTATTGTACCTATTCCTTTCCAATTTTTTATGGGAGTATCACCAGAAAGGTGTGAAAATTCATTTCCGCCTATTGTGCCATATTTATGCCACCACATAGCACTTTTACTCTTATTAGGGTTCATTCTTTCAAGCATTTCATTTGATAATTTTCTCAACTTTTCTTTGTCATAGATTTCAACATTTTTTGTACCTTTTGCAACTATTGCCTTCAATCTTTTTGAACCCATTACTGCACCCACGCCTGATCTCCCGAGTGCCCTACCCCTATCCGTGATTATAGCAGAAATAAGAGAAAGATTTTCACCTGGTCTTCCTATGGATAGTACCTGAGAACCGGTATATTTACTTCTTAAAACATTTTCAGTTTCAAGTGCACTTTTCCCCCATAAATCTTTTGCATCCAATATTTCTACTTCATTTTCCATATGTATGTAAACAGGTTCTTTTGAAATACCTTGGATAAAGATACCATCGTATCCAGTCCTTTTTAACTCCGGACCTATAAATCCACCTACATTTGAATCATTCCAAGTTCCTGTTAATGGAGATTTTGTTGCAGCCATTAATCTTCCAGCCATAGGTACATTAACGCTGTTGAACATTCCAGGAATAAAGCCAAGAATGTTTTCAGGACCGAGTGGTTCTATTCCAGGTTTTAAGTTCCTGTAGATATACCATACTCCCAAACCGTAACCGCCTAGGAATTTTCTGTATATATTTTCTTCAACTTCAATTTCTTCTATTTTCTCTGTGCTTAAATCTATTTTCAGGATTTTTCCAAACACTCCAAACATATTTTTTATCTATTTAATTATACTATTTAAATTTTCATGAAACTTTCATTGAAATAATTTTTATAGAGAATTATAAAAAATATAGCTACAGGAATAGCAAGTGATCCGATTAATATTCTAAAACCTAAGTATGGAATCAGGAAACCATATACGGGTGGGAAAATCATGGTGGTAATATCGCCCGATGCAATTAAATAAGAGTTCACTGCATTTCTTTCATATATTTTTGTACTTCTAGAAATCATTATAGTGGACATTGGAAATATGGCGCCATGAGGTATTCCTAATAATGCCATGGAAAATATAACGAAATAAAAGTTTGATGGAATTGCTAGCATTATTACACCTATTGCAGTTAGCAATGCAGATATTATTATTGGTTTCCTCAAATCCTTAAATGGTCGTATCACCATTGTCAACCTTGTTAAAAGTGAAATTGTAAAGAATGGTACGTAAATAAAATATGCTAGTGTATTTGTAACGTGGTAGATTTCTATGGAATATATTGCTGCATAGACTGTGATTATTGAAAATGGTATGTTATAAATCATTAAGTTGAATATAGATGCAAATAATGACTTTTTGTTTATTTCTTTAAGACTGAATTTTTCCTCTTTTTCCTTTGGAAATTCAGTTTTAAAAGATAATATGAATAATGGCAGTGCCAGTGGAACAAAAAGTAGAAAAATTTCCCTATAGTTGAAATAATTCAAAAGAAATGTTTCAAGCAGAGGCCCAAAAACAAGACTCAGGCTTAAGGAAACAGAGTAAATTGCGAGCAATCTTTCTGCAAGCTTTTTTTCATCAATTAGTGATGCTGAAGTAATTATATTTGGTGATATAAGACCATATGAAAAACCTGCAATTACAGAAAATATCCAAACAGTAAGAGAATTGGAATAAAAAATTAAAATTAGAATAAGAATTATTAGAAATGTTGATAAAGAAAACAATATTTTTCTAGCGTGTGTTCCCAATCTTGGATTAATTAAACTTGTTGCTAGAAATGTCGAGATAAAAGAAATGGAGGTTAGAAGCCCTATTTCACCATTTGAGAAATGTAAAATGTATTTACCGAATAATGGCAGCGTTGTAACTAACATATTGTTAACTGCTCTCATAGAGACAGTAAGCAAGGCAATGGATATTGCAAGCAATAAAAATCTGTTTTTCATTTTCTTTTCAAACATGAATTTCATATATAAGTATTTTTAAGATAAAAATGATTTAATTATGTTCAAAAGTATTATGGGATAAAATTGAATCAAATTTCTATTGAAGATTAATTTTTTGGAAACTATTGAAGGGTTATCAATATCTCCATACTCGTTCACAACATTTACAAGGTCTTTTTCTTTAATTTTTAATATTATTTTCAGTAATTCTTTGTCATCCATCTTGGAAAAAATCCTGTGCAACCATAAATCCTTATACAATTCTCTTAACATACTATTTAAATTTCTTTTGTATGATTCACCTTTATTTATGCATTCTGCAAGGATTTGTGAACCCTTTAAGCCATAGTATAAACCACCACCCGATGTCGCTTTTACAAAAAGTGCTGCATCGCCCGTAAGATATATGTTTTCTTTATTGTGTTCAGGCAAAATGCCTATTGGAATCTGCCCCGCCATTTTCTCAATAATTTCTGGATTTTTTATATTTTTTTTCAGAAATGATTTCATTCTATCCATTGGATGTGAATCGTATGTTGCAAGGCCAACCAAGATATCATCTTCCCTTGGAACAATCCAAGAGAAAAAACCTTCACTGTATTTTCTATCCAGATAAACTTGTACATATTCTCCTAGATATTCCTTATTCTTAATTGCGTACTGTATACCATTCAACAGAATAATATTTTTTTTAACAATTTTATTTCTGACCATGCTTCTAGCGCCATCTGCACCTATTACAATGTCTGATATATATTCTTTATTTGATTTAAGCATGTATTTTTTTCCTTTTTTCTCTATTTCTTTTATTCTTTCATTCGTTAAAATATGATAATCAGAATTTTCGTAAAAACTTCTGTCAAATTCTGCTCTGTTTATGACATAAGCAGCAGTACCTTTTTTTTCTAAAGTAATAGATTCATCAGAAATATGTATTTCTGCACCTCTAATCTCATTAAGAATAACATTTTTATCTGAATATTGCAGCACATCTCTGCTTACTAAACCTGTACAATGCACAGGATAGCCAACAAATTTATGTTCTTCAAACACGCTTATATTATGTTCTCTATTTAATAGTTTAGCTAGAAATAGTCCAGCCGGACCACCGCCCACAATAGCAATATCCATTGAAAATTACAATATGATTAAAGATAAAAATTTTGGTTTTTTGCAAAAATATCCTTCTTATTTTCCACTGACACTGGTCTCTCTTCTATTGCCGGAATTATAACATTCGTAACAAGAACAAGTATTCTAACATTGTTGTCAAGGCTTTTATCTACAACGTACCCAGGCGTGATGTTTTCGTTATAAGATAGCTGTGATGATAAACCTCCTACAACTTTTCTCATTAGGATATCAAGATCAAGTTCTTCACCAGACATTATAAATATAATAGCCCTAGTGGATGATGATATGTTTATATCAGCAAGAGAGGTTTCAACCATATTTTTTATTATACTGTCAATATTATCTATAGTACCTTCATTGTAAAATATTGTAGATAATTTCCCCTGTGCAAAGAAATTTTTAACTTCTGAATAGCTTATATGCAGATTTGACGTGCTTGAAAGCATTTCATGGAAAGAATGTATGATCATAAAAATGAGTTGATCCATAACCTTAAACGCTTTTTCAACGGGTAAATACCTTGGTGAGTTTTCAAGCAATTTATTATTATCGAGAAGAATTAGCGTTTTTGCCACTTTGGTCAAATCCTTTATTCCATCTAATGCCTTTCTATACCTAGATCCTTCCGCTTTGAAAGGCAATGTTACTATATTAATTACCATAGAACCTGTTTCCAGAGCAATTTTCGTAATTACCTGAGTTGCGCCCGTACCTGTTCCCCCTCCAAATCCCGAAACTATGAATATCACATTGAAACCTTTTAATGCATTAAATATTTCATCCCTCGCCAAATATGCGGATCTAAATCCTATATCTGGATCCCCACCTGTACCATAGCCTTTAGGTAGATTCAACAGAATTTTTTTGTCCGCGTTTATAAAGGATAAATGGTTCATGTCTGTATTAATCGATATTGTATAAAATTTATTCCTTGCTAAATTATAAATTCTATTTATTGTATTTGTTCCAGCTCCACCTATACCAACCACACAGAATTCATTTCTTTCTAAATAGGAAAATTTATCGCTATTTTCATAGATAAAATTTTCAGCTCTCATTGTTCTCCTTTATCCTCTTGCTAACAATTTCTTTAACTCTCCTGTTCACATATTCTCTTACAGCCATCCTAATTAAATCCTCCTTGTTTACAGCATCACCGTTTTCTATCAAAATTTCTATGTTTTCCATAACTGCTTTTGGAATATCTACAGGAATTTTTGAAATATTGGGTGGAGAGAACTTAGATTCAAGAAATCTTTGAATTGCAGTTCTAATTATTTCTGATAAATTCTTATATTCTCCGCTTTTTAATAATTCCTCTAATTTTGAATATGCATCACCAGTAATTCTTATTGTAATTCTCACGGAATTCATGAGATTTTCATTATCTGACATATTTAACACCTTAATTTATATTATGTCTGACATATTTAAGATATAAAAAACAGATATATATATTTTTTTGCCTTATTTACCATTTTCTCAAGCTTTATAATAAAGTATTTTTTAAATAATATAAAATTTTAAAAAGGAGTTTATAATTACTATTGGTAATTAAAAATTACAAAAACTTTATTAAAATAATAACATTTATGAGCATACTTAAACGGTGATATTAATGGAAAGAAACATAGTAATAGAAAACTTAAAAAGCTTGGCTGTGATGGATAGAGATGTCGAAATTGTCGAAAGGAAAGGAATAGGTCATCCAGACAGTGTAGCAGATGGCATTGCAGAATCTATAAGTGAAGCGTTGAGCAAATATTATGTAAAACATTATGGAAGGATACTTCACCATAATACGGATGAAACTCAAGTGGTAGGAGGACAGGCACAGCCAAAGTTTGGTGGTGGAATTGTTCTTGAACCTATATACATACTTCTTGTAGGTAGGGCAACAACAAAGGTAAACATAAATAAAGGTGAAGAAAGAATTCCTTACCGTACTATTGCAATTCAGGCAGCTAGAGACTATCTTAAGAAAAATTTCAGAAATCTTAATGTTGAAGAAGACGTAATACTTGATTGCAAGATAGGTCAGGGATCCCAGGATCTTAGAAGCCTTTATGATCCATCGAAATTGCTTGCAAACGATACTTCTTTTGGTGTGGGTTTTGCACCTATGTCTGAAACTGAAAAGCTAACATTGGAAACAGAAAAATTCATAAATGGAAAATTGAGAGATAAATACAAAGAAATTGGAGAAGATGTTAAAGTTATGGGATTCAGACAGAAGGATAAGATAAATCTAACAGTCGCGGAGGCTTTTGTAGATAAATACATACCTGATAAATCTCATTATTTAAGTGTAAAAGAAGAGGTAAGACAAGCCATTCTGGACAATGCAAGTAAATTAACTGATAAAAAAGTAAATGTTTATGTTAACAATGCTGATAATCCTGATGCTGATCTATTTTACTTGACAGTTACTGGGCTTTCATTTGAGAATGGTGATGATGGATCAGTTGGTAGAGGAAATAGGGTAAATGGTCTTATTACACCATATAGACCCATGAGCATGGAAGCTGCTGCCGGTAAAAATCCTGTTACACATGTTGGAAAACTTTATAACATTTTAGCTTTCAGAATTGCAAATGAGATTTATGAATCCGCAAATAATGACATAAAAGAAGTACATGTAAGAATCGTAAGCCAGATAGGAAGGAAGATAGATGATCCTCACGTAGCAAATATTCAAGTCATACCAGCAGAAGGAGTTAAACTTGAAAATTACCAAAAGGAATTCAAAGAGATTGCCGACAGGCACTTAGCTTCTATAACAAAACTCAAAGATGAGATCATGGAAGGAAAGGTGCAGGTATTCTAAAATTTTTATTATTTTTATTTAAACTTTTTTAAATGGATTTTCTAACATTTTCCACATTATGTATGCGCTTTCACCATTGCTGTAATAGCTATTTATCATGTTGATAATAACAAAACCATTTTTTTCGTAAAATTTAATAGCACTGTCATTTGAAATTCTCACTTCTAGCCTAATTGCCCTGATACCTTCTTGCCTACATACATCTTCAAAATGTTTCAAAAGCATTGTACCTATACCCATGTTCTGATAGGGAGTATCAACTGAGAACATCAATATCCTAGCTTCATAAATAGAATTTTTATTTGAGGCAATTACCCCCACAATTTTAGAATCAACGTCAGCCAGAATGAACCCTTCAGGCCAGGAATTGTATATGCTATGATATATTTCTAGTGAATATTTTTCAGTCAATGTTCTATCAATAACTCTCACTACCTGAGGTAAATCTTCAATCTTAAATCTTCTAATCGTTATTTTATTCAGATTAATTTTTGTATACCACATCTTTTAACCTTAAATTAATTGATTTACTTTTTTTATAAGGCTTTAAACTATCTAGCTGTGAGATTCTTGCTTAGACTGATTTCTTCTTGAACTCTTCTGTTTATTACTTCATCGAAATTTTTCTAAACATATTTGTTATAATTGTGCCAAATATCAGATATGATTGAAGTGTGCTTGATTTTCCCTCACATTCAACTATGCTTTCATTAATGCTCAAATTTTATTGTCTATATTACCTTTTTGTTATTAACCGTTTTTATGGCATCTTCGATTATGTTTAATTATATTTCCTTTATTTCATTTTTTTGATTCAAATTTTTAGGGCAAAGATCTCTATTTTTTAAGATCCAATTTTACGTTAGCTGTAGTCAATATATTTGAATAGTGAGCAATTATATGCATTTTTTGAAAATAATTTGTTCAAATGAAATTTGTTTTTTACACATATTGATGATCATAATTTCTGATTAAAATACTGTAAAACTATTTAAGAAAGAATTACATAAATGTAAAAGAAAATTAGAGTGTGGTACAATGCTAGGGAGAAAATCTTTGCTCTTGGTTGCCCAGAATTTATTGACAGGATTAATCGGATACATTGGTCTTCTATATGTTTTAAGATATGCAGGTCTTGAACCTTATGGCGTTCTTCAATTCTCCCTTTCATTTCTAGGATTGTTTTCATTTATTTTGGATTTGGGATTTTCAACTGCGAATATAAAAAGGATATCAGAAGGAATGGATTTTGAATATGCAATTACAACTTACTTTATTATAAAAATTATTTTAGCCATAATATTTGTAGTTATTGTAATATCTTCGATAGAATTCTGGGAATTATTTTTTGGAGGACACTTTCAGACGCCTTATGAAGAATATGATTTTTTTATATTAATACCATATTATATATTGCAAAGTTTTGTAGTTTATTATCAATCTATATTTAATGCTTTGACTAAAGCTGCAATAATCAGCGTTCCAAGGATTATTGAAGCTACTTTCAGGAATTTTATGTACATTGTTACAAGCTATTTCATAGCCACATCCCTAGTTAATAAAAATGAATATTCTCTTATAATGGCTTTAATTATGGTAATTACTTATTCAATTTATGTTTTAATGTTCATGTATTACGGCAGGAATTGGAAATTTAAAAGACCAACACGTGAACATTTTAGAAAATATTCACAATTTGCGATTCCCGTATCTGTTTCAGTAATTTTAGGTGCAGTATCCGCTAATGTAAGCAATGTAATATTGCAATATTTCTGGGGGCCTTATTATGTTGGGGCTTACTCAGGAATTTTAACCATTGTAGCATTTGTGAATTCAACTGCAGGATCATTGGTTGCATTTCTTTATCCAGTATTATCATCACTCCATTCAAACAATAAAAAGGGAGAATATTCTAACCTAATATTGTTGGCTGAAAAATATATATCAATGGCAATTTTGCCAATTATTGTATTTATGATCATTTTTTCAAAGCAGATTGTTAATTTGTGGACAGCCCAGTTGATTGCATTCAATTCAATATTGATAATTCTTTCCTTAATGGCTTTTGTTAATTCAATAAATTCTCCTTATTCCACACATTTCAACGCCTCAGGAAATCCAAAATTTCTGATGTACATGAGCTTTATATCATTTTCAATTATTATATTCTTTGATATAATTTTTATACCAAGGTATTTTTTGGACAGACAACTATTCGGCTTCTCAGCTCTCGGTGCAGCTTTATCAAACTTCATATCTGCATTGGTAATTATGATTATAATAAGAATCTACACATATAGGGAGGAAGGGATATTTGGCAACAAAAATATTCTATATCAGATAGGCACAGGTATAATTACAGGGATAATTATCTTTTATTTAAGATATTTTAATTTCCCAACTTATCCGTGGTGGTCGCTTCTTATATGGCTTGTTTTAACATTTTTGATATTTTTCGGAATTTCTTTGTTTTTAAGAATAATAAGCAAAGAAGATATAAAATATATAATAGAAATATTGAATCCTGATAAAATGGTCAAATACATAAAGGAAGAAATTAAAAAATAGTTTATGTCTGTTTTGAAATAACTTGTTTACCTCTACGCATAGTGTGTGCACCAAATATTATGGCCAAAAAGAATATTTCAGCCATTAAAAACACGTATATGAAAAGATAAATAGTATCAAAAAGCGCAATCCTATTTACTATAGAATTAAATTCCTGTGAAGAAAGCATCCTCGGTGCAAAAACAATAACAGATGGTGATCCATTGTTTATAGAAACATTTGAAATGTAAATACCTGATGATAAATTTTTAACATTTATGGTAAAGGTTGTAATATAATTTCCATTTTCTAACGTTGAATTCGATGAAAAATTCATTATAGGCACAGTGTTTCCAGTGGATTCATTTATGTAACTTAAACTTAAATGTGAATGGACTGTCTTTGTCGTTGTTATATTCAAATAGAACATGTTTGACGGGTAAATGGTAAAGCTTACATTCTTTACTATAGTCTGATTTGATCCTGAAATATGATAAGTTTCATAATACTGGTTCAAACTTGAACTTCCTATTGGATAATAAATTAGAGATACTAATGAAACAATGAGTATCGCAATTGTTCCAAGTTTTGCTCTTTTTTTTGTTTGCCATATTTTCATTCTATGGAAAAGATAAAACATAATAATAGGATATATAAGTATAAGAGAATCCAATACCATAAAAGCAATCAGCAGAATAACTATACCTATTAATATCGAATATAACAATATTCTCCAATCCTTTGATTCCATAACAATTACCCTTTATTTCTTTAATGGTATTGCTTCTTATATTTTAATATTTTTTCTTGCTCTTCTCGAATTGTAATAAAAATCAATTCAGATTCTTTATCGTTATTTTGACTACTCTTTCCTGAATATCCCAATCCCTAGAATATCCTTCTTTTAGATTCTCATTTATTCTGGATAGCGTTTCATTCTCTATATACTGCCATTTATTTTTTAGAACTTCTTTTATATCTGGGTCCTGAGATTCTATGTTCAGTTCAATCCTATCTGCATAAGCTAAGTCAAGTTCCTTTCTCATTAATTGAATTCTTCTTACAAGTTCTCTTGCAAGACCTTCTAGTAAAAGATTCCTGTCTATCTTTTTTGTTATTAGGACATAGGTATCTTTATCTTTTACCATTACTAAATCTTCAATAGGTTTTTCATTAAATAATAAAGCATTTGAAGGAAAATCTATATCCAGAATTTTTACCTTATCATTTTCTTCTGTTACCTTCTTTAGTGACCATGGATCCATGCTAATTAAATTATCTGTGTATTTTTTTATCCCTGCTTTGAGTATGGGACCAACAACCTTCGGATCAAATTTCACTTCTAGCTTGATATACTTATTTATATTTTCATCAAACAGCACATCTTTTACATTCAATTCTTCAGTTATTATTTCTTTATATTTTTCTATTATATCTTTTAAATTTGTGTTTCTTGATACAACATAAAATTTTTCCAATGGTTGCCTAGTTCGAATATTTGCAATTTGTCTTGCTTTTCTTCCTAGCTCCACGATATTAATTAAAGATTGCATTTCTGTTTCAAGGTGTGTATCTATTAAAAATTCATTGTGAGAAGGAAATTCCTGCAGATGTACGCTGACCTCCTTAGTCAAATTTCTGAATATGTATTCTGATATGAATGGGGCAAAAGGCGCCAGTACTTTTGAAAAATCTCTGAAAACCAGGAACAATGTTCTGTATCCTGATAATTTTTCTTGCGTTAACTTTTCCTCCCAAAATCTCCTCCTTGACCTTCTAATGTACCAATTGCTTAGTTCATTTATGAATATTTCATTGCACTCCATCGCTCTGTGAATTTCATACTTTTCCATGTAATTTTCAACGCATTTTATTGTGCTGTTAAGCCTTGAAATAATCCATTTATCCAGACTTTCAGTTATTTCACCACCATCATAATCAAACTTGTCTAAAATGGCATTATTTTTAAAAAAAACATATGAATTCCAAAGCGTTTCAATTGTTTTTGATCTGTATTCCTTTATTAGAGTACTTGATACTCTCCTGTCCTTCCATGGAGGTGAACTGAATATGTATACTCTTAATGCATCTGCACCGAGAGAGTCCATTATAGGCATGGGATCTACAGCATCACCCCTGCTCTTACTCATTTTTTCTCCCTTTTCGTTCAGTACGAAACCCAGAGTTAATACATTTTTATAAGAATTTGAATTGTTTATCAGTGTATTTACTACGTGTAAGGTATAAAACCAGCCCCTAGTCTGGTCAATGGCTTCTGTAATAAAATCCACTGGAAAGAATTTTTGGAACTTTTCTGCATTTTCAAATGGATAATGGAACTGGGCGAATGGGGCACTTCCTGAATCAAACCAGCCGTCTATTACAAAATTTTCTCTTTCCATTTTTTCATTGCATTTCGGACACCTGATACTTATTTCGTCTACCCAAGGTCTGTGAGGTTCAAAATCATTCGGTACATTATCCGCATATTCAAAAAGTTCTTTAAAGCTGGATGGAACAAATGTATGCCCATTTTTGCATTTCCATACAGGTAATGGTGTTCCCCAGTATCTATCCCTGCTTAAGGCCCAATCTTTTGCCTCTAAAAGAAAATTTCCAAATCTACCATATTTTAGATGATCTGGAATCCAGTTTATCTTTTCGTTATTTTCTATTAATCTTTCCCTCACGTTTGAAACTTTTATATACCATGTGTCAAGCGGATAATAAAGTAATGGTGTACCGCACCTCCAGCAGAAAGGATATGTATGTTTAATTCTTTCATACTTGAAGAGCTTATTTTCTTTTTTTAGGAATGAGATTATTTCCTTGTCCGCATCCTTTACAAATTTCCCTTTCCAAGGACCTTCTATGAACCTGCCATCTCTATCCACAGGATTTAAAATTTTTACATTCAATTTTTTTCCTATTTCAAAATCATCTGAACCGAATGCTGGTGCTATATGTACTATACCTGTTCCCTCTTCTAATGATACAAAATCACCCTGAACTACAAAAAATACATCACCTTCATACGGAATGGCATCTATTATTCTATCGTACTTCTTTCCTATAAGATCTTTACCTTTTATAGTTTTAATTATTTTTGCATCTGGCATTAATTTTTTGGCCAGATCAAATGAAATATAAAATCTCTCATTTCCAAATTCAACTAAAGCATAATCGAATTTTTCATTTACAGCTAAAAAAAGATTCGATGGTAGTGTCCATGGAGTGGTAGTCCAGACAAGAAAATATGCGTCCTCTTCCTTAACTTTAAATTTAACATATACAGATGGGTCATCTGTTTCTTTATATCCCTGTGCTACCTCGTGGCTCGATAGTGGGGTCCCACATCTTGGACAGTATGGAACTATCTTGAAGCTCTTTTCCAGCAAGCCCATCTTCCATACCTGGCTCAATGCCCACCAGACACTTTCTATGTAATTGTTGCTCATGGTAATATAAGCGTTGTCAAGGTCTATCCAGAAACCAATCCTTTTTGTCATATCCTCCCATTCTTTTTTATATTTGAAAACACTCTCCTTACACAACAGATTAAATTCTTTGATACCATATTTTTCAATTTCCTTTTTTGAGTTTATCTTTAACATTTTTTCTACTTCAAGTTCCACAGGCAACCCGTGGCAATCCCAGCCACCTATCCATGGAAATACGTTTTTTCCTTTCATTGCCTGAAACCTCAAAACAACATCTTTAGTAACCCTTGTAAGTGCATGGCCAAAATGAGGGTGCCCATTTGCAGTTGGAGGACCTTCCAAAAATGAGAAAATTTCATTGTTTTCATTTTTTTTCCTTAACTGTGAAAAAATATTCTCCTTTTCCCAATAGTCCATCATTTCTTTTTCTATTTTAACAAAGTCTAATTTTGGATTAAATGTTTCTTTTTCCATAATATCTTCAACGGATATAAAATCATGAAATAAAGTTTTTACCATTTTTAAAGACAGAATATAAATTTAAAAAACATTTTTGTAAAGAAACTAACTTTAGAAATGTTTATTTATGTTTTAAATGATATTGTTCTGATGATAGAATGGGCTGAAAAATACAGACCCAAATCTTTAAGGGGCATAATTGGAAATCCGGATGCTGTACAGAGGATTAGGGAATGGGGTCAAGCATGGAAATCTGGAAATATACCCAAAAAAAAAGCACTTGTTTTTGAGGGAAAACCTGGTGTAGGTAAAACCAGTGCAGCATTAGCTCTTGCTAATGATCTAGGCTGGAGCGTCATAGAATTAAATGCTTCAGACATAAGAAATGAAGAGCATATAAAAGAAATTGCAATGAGGGGGTCTCTTTACGAGACTTTTGATAATTCCGGAGAATACTTGTCTTCAAAAGAGGGAAAAAGAAAATTAATCATAATAGATGAGGCTGACAATTTATATGAGGGTAGAGGTGAAGCAGGTGATAGAGGAGGGAGAAAGGCCATCATAGAAACTGTAAAGGTTACCATGCAACCTGTTGTTTTAATTGCAAATGATCCTTACGAACTTTTTAAAGGTGAACAGGGACAAATTCTAAGGAATTTAGTCGAGGAAATCAAATTTAGGTCTCTGAACTATAAGCAGATTTCGTCATCTGTTTTAAAGGTAATTTGTGCAATGGAAAATATAATTGTTGACAGAGCTATTCTAGACAGAATTGCACAGAAGAGTGGTGGTGATGTAAGAGCAGCGATTAATGATCTACAGATGCTTGCACAGGGGAAAAAGACAGTTACTGAAAAAGATGTGGAAAACCTTGGAACTAGGGACATTGTGGAAAATATTTACAGCGCAACCTTAGATGTAATTTTAAGCATGTCTATGAAAACATCCAGGGAAGCTTTGAATTCTGTAGATGAAGATCCGTCTCTCATCATACAATGGATTGATGAAAATATTGCACATGAATATCTTGACTTGGAAGATCTTTCGCGAGCTTTTGATTTCATATTTCAGGCAAATCTATATTTAGGTAGAATTAGAAGATTACAATATTATGGCTTTTTATCTTATGTTTATGACTTTCTTGCAGCTGTATCTATCGCTAAAAAACACAAATATGGAATACATGGAAAATTGAATAGCCCTGATTTTCTCAAAGCCCTGTCCCAGAGAAAAAGATCAAAGGATTACAGGGATATAATTTCGCAAAAATTGTCAAAAATAACTCATCAATCTGTGGATTCTACAAATTACGATTTCTTTGAAATATTTATGAAAATTTTTGAAAATAACATTGAATTCGCAGCCTGGAATACTGCCATACTTAATTTAACTGATGAGGAAGTGGAATTTCTAACAGGAGGCAAGAATTTAGAAAAAATCATGAAAAGGTCAATGGAATTAAAAGAAATCTCTAATATTGAAATGTTTAAAAATATGTAAACTTTTACGCATCTATGGATGAAAAATATGAATTCCTGAAATCTGTCATAGAAATGGACCCTTTTTTAAAACATGTCGGAATAAAGATTCTTTCCCTTGAAGAAGGTTATGCAAAGCTGTCAATGGATTTTCGGGAGGAAATAACTAGGCTCGGAGGTATCGCAAATGGTGGTGCAATTGCCACACTTGCGGATTCTACTGGTGGCACTTCAGTGTCGACCCTTCTTACTGGAAAAAATCAAGTAACAATATCATTAAATATAGAATTCCTGGAGTCTATTGAAAATGGCCCTGTAATAGGTGAAGGAAAAATAGAAAGAAAAGGAAAACATTTAGCCTTTGCATCAATAAACATTTATGATGGAAAAGGAAAGCTCTGCGCACATGCGCAGGGCGTCTACTTTCTGAAAGATTTTTAAATTATATCCAGCCGGCTTTGGATTCGAATATGAGCTCTGATAACTTTATTTTATCTTTTAGTGAGTGACCTCCAACTATCGAGAGAAACATTGCATCCCTGTAGAATTTTTCAACGCCGAAATCCATGAGGTAACCATAACCTCCGTGGACCTGCAATGCTAGTTTGGCTGTTCTTCTCGCAAAATCCAGAGATACAGATTTCAGCATTAGCTCTTTTTTCAGATCTTTTTCTCCTTCTGCAACTTCTATGAGATATGAATTCAGCGCATCCAGTTCTGAATATGCCTGTGACATGTTAAATGCCAGTGGCTGGAAATCCTTCAACTTGTGAAGGAATGCATCCCTCTCTTTTGCATAGGATATCGCCTTTGATATTGCTCCGCTGGCTATGCCTATCGCTATTGATGAAACTGCAAGATGAATGTCCTCTATGATATCATCCATTTTTGTGCTCAGGCGCTTGAAATCGCTTGAATTGAATTTCACCGGTGAGAATGTTACACCCCTGAAACCAAGCTGCTCATGGTTTGGTAATTTCTCATAACCTGAACTTAACAAATAAAGGTTATTCTCTTCTTCAATGTTTACTATGAATATGTTACCTGCTGAGTTGAATACACTGTTTAGAATACCTTCTACTTTGCCCCCATTTTTTTGAATGTGCCCGGGATCGAGCATGTTCAACCTCGTTGAAAATGCCATTGTTCCTGACATTTTTCCTGATGCTATACTGGAAATAGTATCCAGCTCGTTGTCCTTCATTAATGATTTTATTACAAGAGAATTCTGTATGAAAATGTAAAATGCAGCTGAAGGACTTGCTGCCGCAATTTCCCTGAGAAGGATCGTGTAACCAAGCCTGTCTAGTGATGCTCCACCTGTTTCAACAGGTGCCAAGGCTCCTAGAAAACCCTGTGATGCTAGCTTGTTCTTTAAATCCGTGCTAAGACCTTCGAGTTCAATGCTCTTGTTTATGGGTTCGATTTCCTTCTGTGAAAATTCCTTCAATACGGATTCTAGAACCCTATGTTCTTCGTCCATGTTCATTCCCCCTCCAATTTTTTCATTAACATTCTATAAATTGTCAATTCTTCAATTTCACTAGATCCTTCCCATATTTCGTTAATCTTTGCATCCCTAAACATTCTTTCCAATGAATTTACAGCTCCATCCATACCAGTTGCAAGTAAGGCCTTTTCTGTAGCATATGTGCCAGTTTCAGCCGCATAATACTTTGCCATGCTTGTAAGTACGGGATCAGGGTTGAATTGGAAGAGATATGATGCTGCTTTGTATGTTATCAATCTTGCCGCTTCTATTCTGGTTGCAATTTCCGCTATCGTGAACTGAGTTCCTTCCATGGTTGAAAATGCCTTGTCCCTTTTGGCCTTTTCAACTATTATATCTAGCGCTCCCTGGGCTATGCCTATTGCCATAGCTGCAACGTAAATCCTTGATATGTTGAAAAAATTCATTGCATAGTAAAATCCTTTACCTTCTTCACCCAGAAGATTCTCCTTGGGAACCCTAACGTTATCAAATATAACTTCTGCCGTATCGGAGGCCCTCATTCCCATCTTACCGTAGAGCTTGTTTGTTGAAACACCTGGCCATTTTGTTTCAACTATGACCATTGACATATTATGGTGCCTCTTTTGCTCAGAGGGTACGGGTCCTGACCTTGCAACAACTACAAGTTGATCGGCTATTGTACCATTTGTGATGAACATCTTCGAGCCATTGAGTATGTACGAACCGTCAGGTTGTTTCTCAAGTTTTGATGCTATGCCTGAAACATCGCTTCCGGCAACGGGCTCTGTTACCGCAAATCCCATTATCCTTTCTCCCTGAATTACCGGTTCAAAGTACTTTTTCTTCTGTTCTTCGTTTCCGAGAAGCAGTATGTTTTCATTCCCAAAAAAAGGTGCAAAGATCGAGAATCCAAGTCCCGGGTCCACTCTGAACAGTTCTTCAATTGTAATCAGAAGATCCCAGTAATTCCCATAGTTCAGCAGGCCTATCTCCTGGGCTTTTTTCCTTATCTCAAAAGGAAATTTCTCATTCTCATCATAATATCTTCTCTTTTCTTCAGGGAATTCTTTCAAAGCAAATGCCCTTACTATTTTCCTTTTTTCTTCCAGCTCTGGCGGTAGGGAAAAGTCCATATTTTACACCTTCTCTAGTATTGTTGCATAACCCTGGCCCCCACCAACGCATAAGGTGGCAAGACCATATTTTGCATTCTTTTCATTCAGAATTCTTGCAAGGGTTCCTGTTATTCTAGCGCCTGAAGCACCAAGTGGATGGCCTATTGCTACGCCCCCACCATGTATGTTTACTTTGTTTATGTCTATTCCAAGTTTATGTATTGCATTCAATGGAACAACGGCAAACGCTTCATTTATCTCCCAATAATCTATGTCCTCAACCTTCATTTTGGCTCTTTCCAATGCCTTTTTGGATGCGGGTACGGGGCCTTCACCCATGATGCTCGGGTCTACGCCAGCCCAGCCAAAAGATACAACCCTGGCCATTGGTTTCAGACCGTATTCATCCATTGTCTTTTCATTCATCAACATCGTCATTGATGCACCTGCATTTAAGGGTGATGAATTTCCCGCTGTTATTACCCCATCGGACTTGAATGCGGGTGGAAGTTTTCTAATCTGTTCTAAAGTAGTATCTGGCCTAACACTCTGGTCCTTGTCAACGGTGATCATCTCACCATTTGATTCAACCTGAACGGGTAATATCTCACCCTTGAACCAGTCATTTTTTATAGCTTCACCTGCCAGCTTATGGCTCCTCAGTGAAAATTGGTCCATCTCGTCCTTTGATATTCCCGATACTTCTGCCAGTTTTTCCGCCGTTAAACCCATGCTGTAACCAATATTCATCTGGTATTTCATGTATTCCGGCCTGACTAATAATTTGTAATTCACAGCGATATGCGGGTTATTACCTAAAGGAACATGTGTCATATGCTCCATGCCACCAGCCAGTGTTATGTCTGAATTCCCTGTCATTATTTCCCAAGACCCGATGGCCATGGCAACCATCGACGAAGAACATGCCCTGTCAACTGCCATTGCCGGTACTTCAACGGGCAATCCTGCTAAAAATATAGGATGCCTGCCACCATAAAGCCAGTTTTCGTCTGCCTGCAATGCACATCCTGTTATTACATCCCCTATTCTCATGGGATCAATATTATTCCTTCCTATGATCTCCTTGAGCAGCATTGCTACTGCATCGTCCATTCTTAGGGAATTGAAAATATCCCTCTCTGGTTCATTCGGCCTGGACCTCGAAAATGGCGTTCTTATATAATCAACTAAATATACATCCTGCATGTTTATCTACCTCTGTATTCAGGTTTTTTCTTCTGCAAAAATGATGAAATACCTTCCTTAATGTCCTCTGTTGAATAAGCAACACCGGCTGCAAATGATTCCATTTCTAAGCCGATGTCCATAGGTACCTCTGTGCCCTTATTAAGCAGTCTTTTTGCAAGATACATGGAAATTGGCGCAGATGTTTCAGCTATCGCCTTTGCGTACTCAACTGCCTCATTGTCCGGGTCTCTGAAAATCTTGTTTACTATACCCATAGAAAATGCCTCCTTACCTGTAATTCTCTGGCCCGTAACTATCATTTCCATAGCTTTACCTAAGCCCGCCACTCTTGCAAGCTTTTGCGATCCACCCCAGGCAGGTATAAGGCCAAGCGTAACCTCAGGGAATCCTACCTGAACGTCCTCAGTACCTACCCTGAGATCACAAGCTAAAGATAATTCAAAGCCGCCTCCGAGTGCGTATCCCTTCATCACGGCAATGGTTAATTTTGGCATTTCTGATAAAAGCCTGAATGTCCTCTCACCTTTCCTGGAAAATTCCAGGAACTGATAACTTCCTGCAAAATATTGGGATAGATCTGCGCCGGATGATAACGTATTGCCCTGACCTGTAATTATAACAACATATACTTCATTGTCATTCCAGAGCATCTTTATTGCTTTCTCAAGATCATCCAAAAGTTCATCGTTTATGGTATTATGCTTGGGCCTGTTCAAAACAATTTTTGCCACCTTGAATGGATATTTTTCAATGATTATGGTGTTCAATTGTTCAGATGATGATGATTTTACAGCTTCTTTCTGAACCTTTTCCTCCTTCTTCTCTTCTTTTTTCTTTAGCCTTCCATCTATTGCTTCTCTCATCTTTCCATTTTTAATTGATTCCGCAGGCTCGAATACGGAGCAGCTGAATCTCTTCGCAAGTGTATCCAGTTTTGCTTTTACTTCCGCATTTGTAAAGCTTTTTGCAACTGATATAGGACCAAATGCGCGGTTTAATCCGTATTTTACACCCGTTTCTATATCATCTGGTGTTGCAACTCCTTCCTCAATAAGCTTTACAGACTCATTTATCTCAACTGCAAAAATATCCATCAAATCCACTTTGTTGGTAGCCTTCTTTGTATTGATTACTGGTCTTCCAGATGACCAATCATAAAATCCTCTGCCAGTTTTCTTGCCGAGGTATTTCTTGTTATAAAGATCTTCATAAACTTTGCATTTTCCATAATCCGGACTGAGTGTCTTGGCATAATATTCCATTGAATGATAAACAACATCAATACCAACGTAATCAATCAATTCATAGGGGCCCATTGGCATCCCTTGCAATTTTGCAAATGCATCTATTTCCTCCGGTTCGGCAACTTTATTCTCTATCAATAGGCAGAACAATAACATGTCAGGTGCATTGATTCTGTTCACTATGAAACCTGGTGAATCCCTCATGACTTTTACAGGTATTTTGCCTATCTTTTTCGATAGATCGTAAAGCTGGGAAATCACCTCATCAGATGTTTCATCACCTTTTATTACCTCTACCAGTTTCATAACCACTGGGGGATTGAAGAAATGAAGACCCGCAACTCTGTCCCTATTTGTAATGTTTTTTGCAATGTCTGTGATCCTTATATTCGATGTATTGCTCGTCAGAATGGTGTCTTTTCTGGTAAATTTTTCCAGATCCTGGAATATCTTTTTCTTAAGTTCCTCTATTTCAGGAACCGCCTCTATCACAAGATCGACATCCTTCACCGCAGGTTCTATTTCAGTGAAAGTCTTAACCCTAGATAATACATCACTCAATGATGATTGACCAAGTGTTCCCTTTTTTGACAATTTTTCCAGGCTGTCCCTGATCTCGTTCATTGCTTTATCAAGCATTTCTTTTGAGATGTCCTCCATGTTTACCTCATAGCCATTCACCGCAAATACCTCAGCTATACCATGCCCCATATCCCCAGATCCAATCACTGCAATCTTCTTGATTTCCATGTTTCATCACTTTAACTTCTTTATAATGTTAACAAGCTTTTGCGCTAAAAATGGGTCTCCTTTTATTTTCAGTTTTCCAGAGAAAAATGCCTGAACTCCATCCAGTTTTCCATCTATTATGGCTTGCAAATCTTCTTCTTTTGCCGTTAATACAACAGTTGGCGATCCATGCTCACCCTGAGAAAGGACTGCAGATCCGTCTTCCTTAAAACTAAGGTAAAACGAATCCCCGAGATCATTCTTAAACTGAAATACACTTGTTGTTCCTTTGAGCTCACTTTTCACAGCTGAATTTGCATTCAGCTTGTTTACATACTCATTTAAAACATCAAAAGATTTCATAAAAACCGAAATGGAAATACATTTAATAAATCTTTCCACAATATAGATAATTTCTAATAATTTTTTGAAATTTTTGAAAATATTTTGAACAAGAAATAGATCAAAAATAATATTAAAGTTGATATTGGGGCCAGATAAAAAGGAAATGTCAATGAAATTAACATATAATAGAAAATTAAAGCCGAAAAAATAATGGCAAGAGCCGGGAGTAAAAGATTTTTCAAAATGTTCTTTTTTTCAAGGTAAAATCTCTTTATCAAGATTAAATTCAAAGAATCATGGAAAATTAGCCAGTTGAATGTTGCAATAGATGTTGCAAGAAGAAAACCATTTATTGGGCCAAATGAAAATATAAAAAATAAAATTAATAAAAAAATTATTAAAAATGAAATGTATAATGATTTTTCGTATGAAATATTCTTTTCATAAGTCCTGTGAAATGTCCTGGACAATGAAATTCCATAAATAACCAGTATTGAAAAAAAGCTGTTCAATAAGAGAATTGAAAATGGAATAAAAAAAATTCTGAATTTGCCAACAAGGCCCCATATAGGTATATTCATCTTTGGTAGAATAAAAATATTTTCCGATAACAAAAACAAAGAAACGGCAAGTGATGCAAATATGAATACTGTACCCTCTATCATTGTGGAAGTGAAAATGGACTTTTTAACGTTCACATATGGATTTTTTATTACGTCACCGAAGCTTACAGTAGACCCTATCCCTGCAAAAACAAGAACAGAAAAAAGCGAACCTATAAAAATGCCTTCCGGATCAAAAAATGAAGGATATTTTAAATTTATATAATTAACGTGTAAGATCAGGAATAGACTGAATATCAAAATAAATAATATTTCCAGTAAAGATCCTATTGAAATATATAACAAAGATGACCTAAAACCGTACCTGATCAAAATCATGATTATAATAATAATTGAAAATAAAGTTAAGTATGAAAAAATAATAGGAACATTGAATATTAATGGAACAAATATGAAGTTTAGGAAAAGCAGGATTGATACAAATGATGAAAATACGTAAATAAAATAGATATGGATGAAATTTTTCAAAAAGCCATGATCCTTCAAAAACAAATAGTAAACACCGCTGCCTACTTTGTTTTTAGATAGTTGATATATGGTATTCATAAAAAAGATGTACAGCAAAAAAGCAAAAGAAAAGCTTATGAACATAAAATTCCCTGCATAAATATAAGCATAGGAGATCAGGATGGCGAAATTTACCAGCGGCCCTGCACCTGCTATTGAAGAAAAAACGCCCTCATAAAATGAAATATTTTTTCCTATCTTCATTCAATATTAAAATTATTTAACATTATTAAAATTTACTTTACCAATTTTCAAAAAATTTATCTTGTCCACCCGTTTATCGTTCCCCATGGCTGGTTTTAGCTATAAATACCGTGTGGCTTGGGTAGACACGGACAACCTTGGCGTTGTTCATTTCTCAAACTATTTTAGAATATGTGAAAGGGCCGAAGAAGAATTTATGAATTCCATAAAATTGCCTTTTGATTCAACAAACACTATTTCCTTGCCCAGGGTAAAAGCTGAGTGCAATTACAAATTCCCATTGAGGTTCAATGAGACAGCAAATATAACAATTACTGTAAAAGAAATTGGAAAAAGGCATATAAAATATGAGTACCAGATTTATAATGATTCCCAGAAAAAACTTTCTGCAGTTTGCGAAATAGTGGTAGTAGCAATAGATAGAAACTTTAATCCTATCGAAATCCCGGAAGAACTTATCAAAATTTATAGGGATTATTTTAATTTATGATTTTTCATACGGAAAACAACAAAATAGAGAAATGATGAAATTAAAGCGCTTATAAATATAAGAAGCCATTTAAAGGTATAATCCGTCTGTAATGAAAAAACAAGACCACCGAAGAATGGCCCTGCAGATCTGCCTATGCTAGTAAAGAATCCAAATGTCCCTGAATATTTTCCCCTGTCTTCAGGCTTGGCCAAATTAATGGCTGAGGCTGTTGCACTAGAAGAATAAATAATTTCACCTGTAGTGATTACTAACATTACTGTAAATAGCCATAATACACTGGAATTCAGTGAAAGAAGAAAATACCCCAATCCATAGATTATTATGCCGAAAATCAGAAAATTATATGAATTTTTTACATTCGTGAATCTAGCAGCCGGGTATTGAAGAACACCTACCATTAAACCGTTTAAAGTCCATGTGAGCCCAATGAAATAAACAGGGATAAAATTCACCTGAGACTCGTAAACAGAATATGTGCTTGTCAATTGCCCGAACACAAGAAAACTAATGAAACCAGAAATGCTGAATATCAGAAAAGACCTGTCCATTAGAGCGCTAGGGATATCAGATATTTTGAACATTTTTCTTTTAGCATTTGTTTCAGGAATGGAGATTAATATTATGGATATTAAAGATAACAGAATTCCCATGAGAATGAATGATTGGGAATAAAAATGGGCATCATAAACAAATCCACCTATAGCCGGGCCTATACCCCAGCCAAGATTTGCCACTGCTCTTTGGATACCAAAGCTCCTGAAACGCTCATTTTCATCAAAAACATCGGCTATCATTGCATTGAATGTGGAGAAAACCATTCCGCTGAAAATGCTCTGCAAGAAAAGAGCTATCAATACTATAAAAATTGAAATATAAAATATTCCAACACCAAATATAATGAAAGAAACTCCCTGACTTACCTGTCCCATTACAATCAGCCTCTTTCTTCCAAATGAGTCCGATATTGCCCCAAAAACTATTTGAAGAAGAGCACCAACTACACCTACTACAAGAAGATAAACCCCAACAATAGCAAGTGAAAGATGCATGTACGAAGTTAAAAAAAGAACGATGAATGACCATAGTGTACCGTAACCAAAAGATCTTAGGAAACTGACAGTAGCAACGGTCTGTAGTACTTTTCTTTTTAGATCCATTTTGAAAGAGCTTAAAACCAATTTCCTTTAAAATTGTTTTCCTTTAATTTCTAAATATTTTGCTAGATATAATGACGCTAAAATTCCATATATAGGGAATATTATTAAAAGTGAAATGGCTGAACCGTAACCGAACACAAATGCAAATGGAATTAATGTCAAAGGTGCTATTATATGTCCGGTTGATCCTATGAGAGAAAATTCCCAAGTACCTTTGGCAACATATCCCTCTCTATAAACCAGCCTAGGAAGTGTAAATATTATTGCAATAACAAATCCCTCCATCATTATTAAGAACATAGAAAGATAAAGAATACTTCCCCTTGGATATGTTGTAAAAATAAGGAAACCAGGTATGGATAAAGCATACCCCGCAATTGATACTACAAACAAAGATTTCTGTCTCAATTTTCCACGATAAAGCATATAAGCAATCAATCCGCCTAAAATTGTTGTTAATGCACCCCATACACCAAATATTGTCATTGTAATTCCTATGTCAGCAGGATCATAAATGCTCAGATAAGCAGGAATTATTGATGCAAGTACAAGATTGAATCCAGCAATACTCATCCAAAGAAATCCTATTATCCATGTAATTGGATTTCTTATTGTTGTACCAGCATTATCATATTTTAAAAGCTGGAGATTGGAGCTGTTTATATGCAGTAGGTAAATAAACGGGATTGAAATCAAAAGAGAAATTAGGCCCAACATTGTAAAAACGATATATATATCCATGCCAGCTATGAATGATAATGAAGATCCCAAAGCAATTCCACTTGGGACACCTGAGATAGAAATAGTATTTGCTAGAACTCTTGATTTCTCATCAAACAGGTAAGAATATGATATTGAAAATATATCATTAAGTATTGTTGCCATTCCCTGTAAAATTCTGAATAAAATTAGTTCTGAAATAGAATTTATATAAGGCATAAAAAATAAAGTTATGGAAATTAAAAAGATTATGCCTAATGTAGAATAAACTGCATTTCTATGAAATTTTAAAAACCTACCAAGTACTTTACCCAAAGGCATTCCTGCAAAATAGAAGAGTGTTCCAAAATAGATTATTTCATCTGGATTGGTATTTAACCTATGGGAAAAATAAGGTATAAACATCATAAAGGATGATAATGATGAAAGTAACACCATAGCCGTAATAAAACCCGATACCGGCAATATTAAAGTTTTTAATTTCATTAGATAGTAAATTTTAAAAGACTATTTTAAAATTAATGTTAACATGTTAATTTTTGTTTGAAAGAAAAATTTTAAATGATAGGCAAATTTAGCTAATACAATGATAAAATTAGAGAGAAATTCACTTTCCAGTGGCTCATTACCCGAAGGTTGTACTTTATGCAGAGAAGGTGCAAAGCTTGTTTTGTTTGTCACTGGATTATGTAATTTTAAATGTTTTTATTGCCCTTTAAGCAAAGAAAAAAAGAATAATGATGTCATTTATGCGGATGAAATGCCAGTGCTAAAATATGAAAATATAATAGAGGAGGCAAGGCTGATTGACGCTAAGGGAACAGGGATTACGGGAGGTGATCCATTAAAGAAGATAGATCGTACAGTCGAGTTCATAAAACTTTTAAAAAATGAATTTGGAGAAAAGCATCATATTCACCTTTACACAGCATCAGGCAAAAAGGATGATATAGAAAAACTTTCAAAATCTGGTTTGGATGAAATAAGGTTCCATGTACCTGTTAGATTGTGGCCAAATATGATATCTTCGGACTATAAAAATAAAATAAATATATCAAAAGATTTTGGCCTTAAGGTTGGCATAGAGGTACCTGTATTACCTGATAAAGGTAATGAATTATTAAAAATGATCAGGGATGCTGAATCCCTAGATATAGATTTCATAAATCTTAATGAACTTGAATTTTCAGAAACAAATTATGAGTCCCTTAGAATTAGAAAATACAGAACGAAATCATATATCAGCAGTGCGGTATGGGGAAGTGAAAAAGTTGCAAGGGAAATAATTTTAAACAATGATTTTTCAACAACTGTTCATTACTGTTCAGCAAGCTTCAAGGATGCGATACAGCTCAGAAGGAGATTACTTAGGAGAGCAAAAAATGTAGTAAAGGATTATGAAGTTATCACGAAGGATGGTACTATTTTAAAAGGTATCATAGAATCTGGAGATTCAAAAGAATTTTATCAAATATTGAGAAATGAATATCAAATTCCTGAGAATCTTATTTATTATGATGAATACAAAAAAAGGATTGAAATTGCTCCCTGGATTCTAGAAAAAATAAAAAATGAAATTAATGGAACAGCTTTTATTGTTGAAGAATATCCATCTTGGGACAGAACAGAAGTTGAGAGATTCCCAATTTAAATTGTTTCATTGAGAAAAATGCCCCTTTTCTTCATCTCGTTTTTTATTTTTTCAAAAATTTTCAAATTAAAACCTAATTTTTCTGGAGGAATAAGACCCTGAAATTCTTCCTCGATTGCTATTCTTGAAATTATTGCAGCAGTGTAGCCCGTCATCCTAGCCATAGATGTCATATGCTTCATTTTATCATATCTGTCATAAACAAATATATCCTTTGTATTTTTGTTAGAACCTCTCACTAGAAGTATTGAAAGATCCTCTGTTTCTATCTCTAGCTTTTTAAACAGTTTTATTGACAGTTCTCTAGGAACGCAATTATCTATCTTTTCATCTGAAAAATAACCCATATCTTTCAAGAGTTTAATTTTTTCCAGATGTTGGGGATATCTCAGCGTTTTCTCAAATATGTTTTTTATTTTAAATGTTTTTAGCATGGTCCTTAGACCATCAGAATAAAATGATTCAAAACTCCCTATGCTTGAGATACAGAATGGCTCAATGTTTTCAAGTGGATCCAATGATACAATTTTATTGTTTTTTATTATTCTGGCTGGCCTTGTATATTCATCAATTAAACCTTCAACGTTCCATGTTACAGTATAGTAAAGAGGTGGTATTTTTTTTAATGGCAAACCTGCCACATATATCTCTATTTTTTCAATTTTTTTCATCGTTTTGTACAAATGTCCAGCGATCACGTTACTAAGCCCTGGTGCAAATCCAGCATCGGGGATTAGAAGTGTTTTGTTTTCCTTAACAGATCTTTCAAATCTGAAAGGATCCTCTGGCATGTAAGATACATCAATAACATTTTTTTTCATTCTTATTAATTTGGATATTATATCAAATGATACTGATCCGGGAAGGGCTGATATTATTAAATCTGATTTTTCTATTATTTCCTTATTCTTGGTAACATCTCCCAGATACTTTTTTGTCACGGGTATCCTATTAAGGGACTTTTTTGATATATCAATAACAGATAAATCAAAGTCTTGACTAAGATCATCTGCAATTGCATAACCTATATTACCTGCTCCTAGAATTGTGATCATGGGTTGTAATTGACTATTTTATTAATTAAATTTGCTAAATTTTTAATGCAAAAAATTATGAACTCTTAATCTTTTTCTAAATTGATGAATGACTTAAGAAGATCAATAGATATTCTTAAAAAAAATGGAGACATTCTTGAGATAGATGATCATTTTTCATCTAATTTGGAAGTTTCTTCACTTACAAACATTGTACAGAAGAAAAATGGACCAGCATTAATTTTCAATAATGTTGATGATGGAGATATTCCGGTGCTTATGAATACCTTCGGTAATATGAAAAGATTAGAACTTCTTCTCGGAACAAGGATTGATGACATTGTAGGTATATTTGAAAGAATTATAGGCACGATATTTTCAAAACCTTCTTTGTTAAAGGGCTATGAAATATTTAAAGAGCTGAAAAATTTATCATTAGAAGAAAAAGGGAATGGTCCTGTTAAAGAATCGAGTGATGATTTGGATTTAAATGATATACCAATTTTAAAAACATGGCCTAACGATGGAGGTAAATATATTACCTGGCCAGTAGTAATAACAAAAAACCCAGAAACAGGTGAATACAATGCAGGGGTATACAGGATGCAGGTGTATGATGGTGAAACAACAGGTATGCACTGGCAAATGCAGAAAACTGGAAATATGCACTTATTAAAAGCAAAGGAAATGGGAAAAACACTAGACGTTGCAGTTGCGATAGGCGTTCATCCAGCCGTATTATTTAGCGCCATTTTACCACTTCCCGAGGGCTTCAATGAACTATCTTTTGCTGGACTTTTAATGGGGGAAAACTTAGAAGTGGTAAAGGGGGAGACAGTAGATCTATACTATCCTGCAAATGCTGAATTTATCCTAGAAGGTTATGTTGATCCTAATGAAATGAGGGATGAGGGGCCTTTTGGAGATCACACTGGTTATTATACACCTGTTGAAAAATATCCTGTGTTCCATGTTAAAAAGATTTTTCACAGAAAAAAACCAATTTACCACGCAACTGTTGTAGGTAAATTATGGAATGAGGATGTTATTATTGGCGATGCCATACAAAGAATTTTCCTTCCTATAATAAAATTCCAGAATCCTGAGATCGTTGATCTATTCCTACCGGAGGAAGGAATATTCAATAATTTAGCAATTGTTTCAATTGATAAAAAATATCCCGGGCAGGGCAGAAAAGTAGGAATGTCCATTTTATCAATGGGCCAGATGATGTTTACAAAGTATGTGATCGTTGTCGATAAAGATATTAATATAAGGGACAGAAGGGAAGTATTTTGGGCCATTTCCACTAGAACGGATCCCATAAGGGATGTAGAATTAATTAATCTTTCAGTGGCGGATTCACTTGATCATGCATCTCTCTATCCTAACGCTGGTGGAAAAATGATCATAGATGCAACTAGGAAGGAAAAAAATGAAGGTTTTGATAGACCTTGGCCGGATAGGATAATAGAATTTAACGATGAAAATCTAAATAAAAAATTTAGAAAATATGGATTCTTATGATTAAGTTAAACAATAAACTTAAAGATTTTTTAAAATTTATTAAAATAGAACACACTCTTTTCGATTTACCTTTTGGATATGTCGGCATGATTTTGGCTAATGTAATCACCTTGAAGATATTTATTTTAATCACTATATCAGCTATTGCAGCAAGAATAGCTGGTATGGTGATCAATAGAATAGAGGATTTACCTTTGGATAAAATAAATCCTAGAACAAAGGATAGGGAACTTGTTACTGGAAAAATTTCTCTGAAACAGGCATATTTGATATTTTTTGGATCTGCAGTTATTTTTGAGATTTCGTCACTTCTATTGAATACATTGGCAGGCCTGTTTGCACCGGTTATACTTCTATTATTTTATATTTATCCCAAGACAAAAAAATTTGTGGCCGTATCTCATATTTTTTTAGGCTTTTCCATAGGCATCATTGTTTTAGGTGGATATATAGGAGCCAAAGGATTGTTCCCTTATTTCCTGGCTACATATTATCTTATGATCTTTGTTTCTTTTTGGATTGCTGGCTTTGATATTATTTATCAAAACCAGGATAGAGAATTTGATAAAGAAATGGACATAAAATCAATTCCCGTGATATTAAATGGGAAAATAATATGGCCTACCGCTTTCTTTTATTTTTTATCCTCTATATTTCTTATTATTTTTTCCTATGGGTCTTTAATCAGGCTTATTATTTCATTAATTATTATTATTCTCTTATTTGTAAGATTACCATACATAAATAAATTAAATGTTGACAATTTATTTAAATTTGATATACCAATACCATTTTTATTACTTTTTTCATTAATAGTTTAATTACGAATTTCGTTAAATAAAATTTATATATTGCAATTCTATTAAAGAATTGGTGATATTTGTGAAAATATCAATGACTTTGAAAAATACCAAATTTAGTATAATAATTCTACTTGCATATACAGCGATTATGCTAGCTATTAGCCCACTAATTCCCGGAGTAACATGGTTCCAGCTTGGAGACTTTACCATGGATGTTGTTAATTACTATCACACCATAATGATACCACTTGCACTTCTTTTGATATTATATGCTACATATATAATGAAGTTAAACCAAAAGGTTCTGGTTGCAATAAACTTAAGCATAATACCTTTAATAATTTTAAACATACTTGGCTTGATATTTTTTTATCCATCAAGCACACAGCTTGCTGATTATGTAATACAAGGCCTAAGAGATGTGTGGATGCTTCTTCTGACTCTGCTTTTCTTTATAGGACTTTTATTATTTCCTTTCAAATACAAAGATAATTTCAAAAAAGTATGGGGGGCCTATTTTCTCATATTGCTGGCTACAATATCCGCAGGAATTGCAGCCATTATGGGCATGATATATGAATACGGAAGCCTGTATGGTTATAGTTCCATCCCTATATTCAATTCTATGGTAAATTCCTGGGGTGGCCTTCAAACATTCCTTGGAAATCTTATCACTTCACATTCACATGAAATGCTTCCTGCGATGATGGGGGGAATTGTCGCACTTGTAGCACTATCTTTTGGATACGGAAACTTAAACGGGTGGAAAAGGAATATCATAAATGCAGGAATGGTAATATCAATATTTGGAACGATAAGTATGACATACCTTTACGTGATCTCCTCATTCGGCACATATTCTATTCCGGCCATATTTACATCTGGTCCTTATGGTATGAATGGCCTTGCACTTGATGATTCACAGACAGGTTTGATTGGAATAGGAGCATTAATTTCAATCCTGGGGATATATTTTATATTGTCAAACAAAAAAACTATCAGGCTTCTACAAATTTCTGAATTGGTTACCTGGATTGCAACTATGTTTGTAATGCTTGGTATTGGATATATAATAGAATTTAACGAAGCATACTACGGTTTTGGATCTTCGGGATTGCCTCCAAGTGGAGGCCCTGGATATTTGTACGATATGGCATACACTAACGGTCATCTAATGTTTGCTTTCTTCTTTATGCCAGTTTTAGCAGGTCTTTTACTTGCATTTCTGATCTTTGCAAATGAGAATTCAAAGTTTGTTAATTTTAATTCTTATCTATTCTTGTCAGGAACAGCTTTGGGAGCAGAAGGAGTTCTGATATATATTATTACATTATCCTGGTATGTAGAGGCAATAGGCTTAGCATTAATAGTATTTTCAATGTTACTTATGCTATATACTCCTATAAAAAATTTTAAAAAAGATGACGAAAAAACTTTTTAAAAAATTTTCCTTTTTTAATGA
>JBMFSK010000002.1:0-45580 GCA_049967595.1 Thermoplasmata archaeon | reverse complement strand
ACAGGATTTAGAAAAATGGCCATAAAAAACATTTTTATATATGAAACTCATGAGCTATTATGACATCTAAAGATTTTCAATTGAACATAAAAAGCATATTTCCATCTTCGATCTGGACATTTGGAGATCAGGAAATTGTATACCAAGATTTGAAAAGATACACATACAAGGAATTTTATGATAGAGTAAAAAGACTAGCCAATGGATTAGTTAACCTAGGCATAAAGGAGGGTGACAAGGTAGCAGTTCTTGACTGGGATACTTATCATTACCTTGAAAGTTACTATGCTGTTCCAATGATAGGTGCAGTGTTGCATACGGTGAACATTAGATATCCACCAGAAATAATATTTTATACAATGAATCACGCTGGGGATAAATTTGTGATAATCAGGGACGAATTTTTACCAATGGTGGAAAGAGCAGCGTCCCTATTTGATTTTGTGAAAGGATGGATTGTGTATTCAGATACAGATGAAGAAGTAAAGACCACCCTTAACCCTTATTATAACTATGAAAGAATTCTTGATTCATCAGAACCTATAGATCCTCCGGATATTGATGAAAGAACTATAGCAACAATATTTTATACATCAGGAACGACGGGTTTGCCTAAAGGTGTCACGTTTTCTCATAGAAAACTCATTTTACATGCACAAGCACTAGCTATGAGTATAGGTTATTCTCCACTGAACATTACAGAAAAAGATATATTCTTGGGACTGGTTCCTATGTTTCACGTTCATTCTTGGGGAGTGCCATATCTTGCGATAATGACTGGTAAAAAGTACGTTCTCCCTGGAAGGTATGATGTAAAAAAAATTCTTGAAATGATAAAAAATGAGCATGTTACATTTTCACACATGGTTCCATCAATACTTTACATGATACTAACATATCCAGAAATTGAACAATACGCGAAATACCTGAATGGATGGAAAGTGATTATAGGAGGAGCTGCACTGCCTAAAGGATTAGCCAAAATGGCAAAATCATTCGGAATAACAACAGTTGGAGCATATGGCATGTCAGAAACTTGCCCTTTACTCACCGCTGCATTGTTTACCGGAGATACCCAGGATATGCAGGATGAAGAAAAATTCGATTATATGATCAGCACTGGAAGACCTGCCATTCTTGTAAACATGAGAATAGTTGATTCAAATAATAAGGATGTGCCATGGGATAATAAAACCATTGGTGAAATCACTGTAAGGGCTCCATGGCTTACCGATGAATATTATAAAGATCCGGAAAAAACAAAAGAATTATGGAAGGATGACTGGTTACATACTGGTGATCTTGCTGTTGTTGATTCAAAAGGTTATATTCACATAGTTGACAGGGAAAAGGACGCTGTTAAGAGTGGTGGAGAATTTATACCTTCATTAATTTTGGAAAACATAATTTCAGAAATACCAGAAGTAGGTGAAGTTGCAATAATAGGAAAACCCGATCCAAAATGGGGTGAAAGGCCTGTAGCTTTTATTTCTTTAAAAGCAAAATCTAACAAAGAAAAGATATTTGATGAACTCTACAAGTTTGTGGATACAGGAAGAATACAGAAATGGTGGATACCCGATGATATTATCTTTGTTGATACAATGCCCAAAACAAGCACTAACAAAATAGATAAAAAAGAGCTAAGAAAAATGCTCTGATTTTTTATTTTTTAAAAAATCATCCAGGAAATAGCACCCTTTAAGTACATAATATTTATCTTTTATTATACTTATTCTAACTTTTCTATCATATGTTTCTAAGATTCTTTTGACCGATTCTTCCATAAATGGCCATGAATTTAAAAAGCTTCCAAAAAGATAAATGGAATCCGGATCCAAAATATAAATCATTGATCTCAAGAAATATCCGAACTTTGCACCGATTTTTTTAAAATTTTCCAGTGCTTTTTTATCTCCATTCTCTGCCATTGTGTGAAATTCATAACCTGTATATCCATAGTTATCTTTTAAAAATAAACCGCCAATATATTTTTCAATGTCTTTTTTTCCAAAAGATATATGCCCTATTTCACCAGCATTACCATTTCCAGTGTATATTGCCCCATTGATTATAATGGCACCTCCTATGCCTGATCCCCAGTTGATCAGTAAAGAATTTCTTGCTTTTTCTTTGTATATTAAATTCAATGCACCGCAGAAAACATCATTTTGAACATTTATGCTATTAAAATATTTCCTGAATGGATCGATAATGTTAAAATTTTTTAAATTTACGTTTGGCAAAAAAGTAATCCATCCATCTGAGTCAGCACGACCAGGGATAGCAATGTTCAATGTATCTGAAAACTTTGATAGTGTATTTACCTTTTCAAAAATTTCCAGAAACTCTGACAATCTTTTTGGAGTTTTAAAAGATATAAATTCAAAAATGTCATATCCATCTGTTGTACCTATAAAAGTTTTGGTGCCACCGATGTCAATTACAGCTTTCATATGTCTCCAGCCTTCTCCAGAGCCTTAATTAATGATTCAAAAGATTCTTTAAAATTTTCTCTTGTGTAACAAACCCTTATATATGGCCCTTTAACGCCAAAAAGAGTCCCTGGAACCGTTGAAATCTGATTTTTGTACAGATATTCAGCCATGGCCACTGAATCCATTTTCGAATAAGATGAATAGTCCAAAAATGTAACTGTACCAACTTTTGGTTCCATATCATTATAAAATCTTAACTTACCAATATTATTTTTTAAGTATGTAAGATTTTTTGCCATTTCATTTCTTACAAAATTTTTTATTTCATCATTATCTTTTAATATAGAATTTGCAACACATATGTTGTATTTTGAAACTTGTTCAGTGAATATACCCTTCAAAGCATTTATTTGTTCCGCATCTGTTTTAGATGGTGCAATGATATATCCTACGCGCACCTCATCCCCACCATAAAACTTTGTAAATGTATTTATCCTGTATGTATTTTCAGGATATCTTGCTGAACTAAGATCCATAATAAACTGTAAAAATGTGTCATCCACTATATATGTATCAAAATTCTTTTTTATTTGAGCTTCTGTTCCAGTAGGGTTGTTAGTATTGCTAAAGATCATTACTTCACTTTCATTTTCCATGAATCCTATTGCAGGAGGGTCTTTAATTAATGGTTCATATTCAGGCTTATAAGTTTTAAAATACTTTTTTCTTTTTTCTTTTAAATGGAAAAGTGTTAAAAATAGAGCTTCTGTGGCACCATGAGTTATTACAATATTCTCTTTAGGTTCATCGTTCAATAAAGAAATTGTTTCCTTTAATTGATTTTCATCACCCATGCCACAATTTCTGAAATGTTTGTCTAGATTTATCCTCCCAGACATCCCGCTTTGAAAAAGATTGTATTTTCCATGATGTGATAAAATCCATTGCCCAGTTTCGAACTCAATCATGGTTGAATTAATGCAACTGAATATTTAAAATTCTTTTTTTTTGTATGTTATTATATCTCCTTTTTCTTTTGAAATAATCTTTTTATTTTCCTCCAAATAAATTAGATGGCTGATGGTTTCACCGAGTGCGAAATATTTTTGAGTCCTTGGAAAGGTTTCCCAAGCATCATATTTGATATTCCATTTTATTTCTGAAGCAATTTGATAGGCAGTTCTAGATCCTGACTGAAGTATATCCATTATTTCCTCAAACCTTTTTTGATGGTGCTTTTTAATATTTTCAATTCTTTGTTTTATATTTTTGCCAGGTTCACCATGCCCTGGAAATGTTATTTCAATGTCTAGATCATAAATTCTGTCTAGACTTTCAAAATAGTTTCTTAGTGGGTTGTATAAATTTGGCCACCATGAAATATTTGGGGTAATATCAAAAAGAATATGATCACCAGAAAAAAGTATCTTTTTCTTTTTTTCATAAAGGCACATGTGCCCTGGTGAATGGCCAGGTGTAATTATGCCCTGTAATTCAAAATCACCGTATTTCAATATTTCTCCATTATTGATATATTTGAAGTTGATTAAAATATCATTTTTCATATATGGGTAAGTCTGCATATATACGAGATCGAGATCCTTCAAAGCACCTTCCAAAATTTTCTTTGGCATGCCATTTTTAAAAAGAAAATTATTCATGGAGTGCCAGTAATCAGGTTGATTTATTGCTTGGATCACTATATCATATTCAATATTGCTCATGTAAATGTTTGAATATTTTATAAACCTATCAACAAGACCAATATGATCAGCATGAATATGCGTTATGAAAAGATCCAAATTTTTCCTATTTACATTTAATTCTTCAAGAGCATCTGATAATTCTTTATAGCAAGAATCTAAATTGAAAGCAGTATCTATAAGCAAGGATCGTTCATTTCCTATAATTAGATAAGAATTTATAAATTTTAATGGATTATTCGGCAAATTTATTTTTATCCTGAATACGGATGGAAAAACTTCAGAAATGTTACCATTTTTGAAAATCATCCTGATCGAGATATTAAAAATGTATTTAACACTTTTTAATAACTTTTTAAGAATAATATTTTCTCAGAAAATCCTGAATTTATGCTGAAATAATCAGTGAGCTAAAATAAGAAAAAATCTTTAATTTAAGTAATTAAAATTAATATTATTTGAACAAAATTCAACAACCAAAAAATTTTCTATTCATAATTTCAATAAAAATTAAATCAAAAGAAAATGTTCATTGAAACATGAGGCTCAGAAACAGATAAAAAAATTTACTAATCAATTTTTTTTCTTTTTTTGAAAATTAAATTGAGTAAGAAATAAAATGATCCTGAAATTACAGTTACTAGGGCAATGTAAATCCAGAAAATCAAAGGTATTGATTTCAATATATATAGATAATATAGACCAATTATTGAACCAAAAAATCTTCCTATGCTTGTGAATAGATTATACGTTCCTATGTAAGTTCCCCTGAGATTGCTAGGAGAAATCATCGTTATTATTGTTTGAGTTGTAGGGGCCATAAAATCTTCACCCACCGTAAATACACCCATTACAAAAAGTATAGAAAGGAGGTTTGTTGAAAATGCAAGTATGAAAAATCCTAGTGAATACACAAGCGATGATATTCCACGCCAAAATACCGGTGTATTAAATTTTGACATTAATTTAAGAAAAGGCATCTGCAAGGCAATGACAAGTATGCCATTAAGAGAATATATATAACCGATATCGATAACTGGCAAATTTTTTAAGTCAAACGCATAAAGGGTCAGTGCAGGACCATTTTGCCTTAGAGCAAATCCAAGCACAATTCCTATTATTATGAAAAAGAAAAAGAATTTATCATATTTTAAAATACGCATAGAAAAACTTATTTTCTCCTCTTTTCCAGGGAAATAAGTTTCTTTAAAATATTTCAAAAGAATTATTCCCTCTATAACGGATGCAATTGATGCAAAAAGAAAAACGTATGAAAAGCTGAATTGGGCTAGAAAAGCTCCCACTAATGGTCCAACTGCTGCACCTACATTTGTCATTATTCTTATCATAGTATAGGCTGATAGTCTTTCGTACTCAGATGTTAGGTCAGCAACAGAGGCCTGTATTGCAGGATACTGTATTGCATTGATTATTATGCTTGCATACCACACTAAAACAACAAAAATGAAATTTATTTTTAAAAATATAAAATAAAACATTAGGAAATAGACGAATGCTACAGGGAATGGTATAATTATTAAAAACAAGCGTCTGCCTATTTTGTCCGTCGATCTTCCTGAATAGTACTGTACAATGCTCATAATTAATGTTGCGATTCCTAGAAAAATTCCTGTAATTAGAAAAGAAACGTTGTAAATTAAAACAAAAATCAAAGGCAAAAATATGAATGAAGATACCCTACCCATTGACCTTATAAATCTTGTAAGACCTAAATACCAGATTCTTCTATCCAACCCTGAAAAGCCGTATTTGTACATCCACTACCTTATATCTGATTTACTATTTGAAAACTTCTTTGGTGTATTTTATCTCCTATGTTATAAATGAAATCTATAATTCTTTTTGTATGATTTAATTCTTCGTAGGCAAGTTCTTTAAGTGAGGAATAATAATCTTCAGGATCCTCAAAATATTTTTTCACAATATCTTTATCAGTGAATAAATAAAGTTCAAGGTAATTATTCATTGCTAGAATCTCATTGCTTACGAGAAGTTTCAATAAAGATCTGTAATCCATTCTATCTATATCCTCTTTTGTTCTTTTTATTTCAGCATTACCCTTATCCTCTAGTCTCATCTTTTTTAAAATATTTTCCATAACTTCCTTATGAACATCAGATTCAAGAACTAACTTTGCAGCAATAGGTCTGAAATCATATTTTTCATCTTCCAGAAATAACAATAATAATGACAATTCGGCGTATTTTTCAACCTTGTAAGCATTTAATATCTTATTTTTTAATTCGTTATCATCCATAAACACAATAAATAATAAAAAGCTGTTATTTAAATATTCCATTTTTTTTAAGGTATAATTTCTGTGGAATCTTTAATTGGATCGTAAAATAAAGAATTTTTATCTATAATGTCCTGTTTTATTATTTCATCCAATTCTCCAACTCTAGAAAGAATTATATCAATTGTTCTTTTTGTCATGTAACAAACATCTTTGAAACCATTGTCTCCCCAGTATCTTTCCTTGAATGCAAAAAGGCAGCGGCCTCCACAATAACTGAAATATTTACAATTTTTGCATTCAAATGGAGAATCTATTAATTTAAAGCCATTATCAATGTGTCCAAGATCATTCCATTTTTCACTTACAGCAATAGGGCAAGCAAGAATTCTACCATCAGGGTTTATTGTAATTGAATTTTTTCCAGCACCACAGGGATAATAATCAAATCTTCTGAAATAATAGGCAGATAGTATACCTATAAAAGGAATAATCTTCAAGATTTTTCCAGATCTAACATTTTCAACGAACAGGTCCATCAATTTTTCAAGGCCAGGTAAATATACATCATCTGCAAATTTAATAATGTCCCATTTTTCATCCCAAATAACATCAAGTTGCCAATGAACTTTATCAAAAATTGATAGATCTAGAATATGTATAACATCCTCGTATATATTTGAATCCTTTGTAACAGTCATCCTAGCAATCAGTTCTTTGCCAAGATTCTTCAAATATAAAGAGGAATCAATTACCCCTTTATAAACATCTTTACCTCTATTTTTGTCTGTTAATGATTCATCGCCGTCCAGAGAAAGCAATGCAAATGAAAAAGGTCTCCAGAAATTTTTATCAAAATTCTTAACAAGTGTACCATTCGTTTGTATTCCGATTCTTTTAATTTTGAGTCTTGAATTAATTTCTTGAATAAATTTTGAGTTCATCAAAGGTTCTCCACCATAATAAACAACTGTAGCATCACTGTCGCTGTTTATCATTTTTATCAATGAATCTATGTTATATTTGATTTTATACGGTACAAGCTCTTCAGGAAATGATCCTCCACAGTATCTGCATTTTAGATTGCATTTTCCCGTAGTAGTTAACAAATAAAGCATCGAAAGAAAAATAATTTATACAATATTACGTTTTTCATACTTGAAAAGCGGGGATAGCCTAGCGGTATGGCGACGGCCTGCTAAGCCGTTATCCGAAAGGATGCGAGGGTTCGAATCCCTCTCCCCGCGCTCATTTTCAAAAGTAATAAATTTTAAAAAAATTTTTTTAAGATGTTTTATTTAAAAAAATTGGTTATAAATGAAATTAACCAATATAACCTAGATCTTCCTTTTTAATTTTTTGCTCTACCTGTTCCTGCATTTTCTGTGTAAGTTCGTTTAATGCTTGTATTTTTGAATCTAGATCTTTGAAATCTATTTCAATGTTTAAAATGCTTACCAAGACTTTCAATACAGCCATTGCTCCTTTGGGATCCGTGAAATAGCCTGATGTTTCTCCCATAAGACATGCTCCTTCCATGTCAAAGAAATTCATTCCAATGCCCAGCAAAAGGCCCGCTGCACCGACTATTCCATTGCTTGGTTCTCCAGAAGAAAATAAAACATCATATTTCTTTAGCTCTTCCACAAGTTTAGCGTTAGTTGCAGCTCCGAATACTCTAGGTTTTTCTGAAAGCTGTCCAGTTCCAAAACCTCCAAGTGTGTAAATGAGTTTCACATTGAAAGATTTTACTATTTCCAATGCCTTATATGATAATTCGAACTGTCCTTCATTTGACATGCCCTGATAATCCCCAACAAGAAATATTAAATCATTATTACCTTTCGTTTTTACATAATATAGCTCATTCTTTACAAGATATATTGTTCCATCATCATTAATGAGTATCTGAGGCGGGAAATACTTTGAATATATATCTGCAAGTTTTATTGCCTCTAATTTTGAAAGCAAATACTCAGCAGCTACTTTTCCTACATTTCCTACTCCCGGTAAACCTTCTATGAAAATTGGATTTTTAAGTTTAGGTTTCTTGTAAATTTTTACTAAAATGTTATCCATTTTTTTCTGCCTCCATTTTTTTAAATTCTCTCCTATACTTACCATACTTATCCTCAGGTGAGAAATGCGGTGGAGAAATTGTAGAAGTTGGTCTACCACATTTTGGACAGTAATCCTTCAATGTGTATATTTTGCAATAATTACACCTTTTAATCTTTGTTTTCAATTTATTCTACCTTCCTGAAAAATTCACCATTTCCGCCATTTTTTTTCATGTATTCTATTGCCTCTTCTGCCGCTTCTTTCAATTTATCTTCTGCAGTTTTATAATCTGTTGATTCAACTACAATTCTATACCTTGGTGCCCCTGTATACTGGACAACCACACCCTCTTCAGGTCTGTGTATTTTTAACAAAGCACCCTTTATACTGTCAATTGCATTTCTTTCATTGGATGTTAATTCTACAAACCCTGATATTTTTACACGTGATTGTTCAATGTTTTCTCCTGAAACATCTAAGAACGTCTTTACCCATTCTCCCTTGTTCTCCTTTTCAAAGTTCTCTCTATCCATTGCTGCATTTTCAAAAGCAGAAAATAGTGTGCCATATTTTGATTCTAGCTCCTCAGCTATCTCATCAAAGTTTAGATCTGATTTACACCTTTCCTTAACAATTTCAAGAAGTTTTTTGGACCTCTGTTCATTTTTCCATTCTTGAACTTTTTCTCTCCTTTGATGTTCATTCACCCTTTTCAATGATAAATCTATATGACCTTTCTCCCTGTTAATATCTATAACCTGGCAAACTACCTTTTGACCTTCTCTTACATAATCCCTAATGTATTTTATCCATCCAGATGCGATTTCACTGACATGGATGAAACCCTTTTTATTTGGATATTCATCAAGATCTACAAAAGCCCCATAATCCTTTACTGTTTCAACAGTCCCAATAACGAAATCTCCAACATCAGGATAATCTTTTTTCATTCAAAAGTACCGGTTATTTCTCCCTTTAATAGAATTTTTCCACCTGTAGGCACAGCAAGTGTTGCTCCACAAACGCTGCATCTTATTTCGGTGCTACCTCTTACATAAGTTATTTCCTCATTACCGCAGTCCGGGCACTTTATTTTTATAAATTTTTTATCTATTTTATCAGGCTTAAAAAATTTCTTATCATTCACCATTTTATTCGACCTCTATAAGCTCAAATTTTTTAGCTCTCCAAGTTGGTACAGTATGAGCCTTATGACAAACAGTGCATCTATATCTTATATTTATTCTCTTTGTTGGTTTTTCTCTTCCCTCAAATTTTGGTCTTGGAAAGCCACCATAACCAGAAGTAACTCTTCTGAACCTTCTCTGACCCCATTTTAATTCGCTTGCTTTCCTTTTCTTGACCCTTTCTACTTCATGAATAGTATGCCTTTTACAGTAAGGGCAATACCTTTTTACTTTGTTAGGCATTTTCATTTTATTTCACCTTTAATTTTTATTACCTTTAACCTCATATATTTTTATTATTTAACTTTTGTGAAATTATTGCTCTGTTGTATGGTTTAAAATGCTTTTTCTTAAATGGGAGAAAGCCCATTTCAATATGAGCATTTCTAAAGAAGTGAAAAGTCAAAGAATCTGGACCTGTTCTTCAAACATTAATATCAGAAAATTTAATAAAACAGGATTTAATTTATTGAACTATGAAAATTTTACTTGCATTTGATGGGTCTTCAGGAGCAGTAGCTGCTGCCGAATTTGTTAAAAAAATTATTAAAGAAGGGGATGAGGTAACTGGGCTTTTTGTTTTGACAAATGCAGATGAACCTATTAAGGTGGATCTATTTGAAGGTACAAGGACATTCGATAACGTTGAAAATTTTATTTTTTATTTAAGAGACCTTTTTAAGGCCATTTTTGAGAATAAAAATTTTAAATTTGCTTACAAATTTGATGATAAGAACAATATTCCCAGGGTAGTGTTAAATTTTGTAAAGGAGAACGGTTTTGAAATGATTGTAACAGGAACAAGGAAATTAAAAGGCTTTGAAAAGCTCATTCTAGGCAGCGTCAGTCAGGCCTTAATTGTAGAGAGTAATATTCCTGTTTTAGTTGTACCCCCTTGAAATTATCACTCTCATTCCTTCTATTTTATAACTACCATTTTCTATTATTTTTATGGCTTCTACAAGTGACTGATGCTCGTATGGAAGTATCCTTTCTGCAAGCGTTTCTGGGGTATCTTCGTCTAGTATTTGAACACACTTCTGTACAATAATGGGACCATGATCAACCTCTGGTCTAACAAAATGAACTGTGCATCCAGAAATTTTACAGCCAGCATCTATTGCAGCTTTATGAACGTGCTCACCATAAAAGCCTTTTCCACCAAAACATGGCAATAGAGCAGGATGTATGTTTATTATTCTGTCAGGAAAACTTTCTATGAATTTTTTAGTTAGTATCTTCAAATATCCAGCTAGAACAACAAGATCAACATGATATACTTTTAAAATCTTTAATACTTCGGCATCGTAAGATTCTGGTTCTTTGTTCTTTGAGGATATAAAAATTCCAGGTATATTGTTGATTTTTGCCCTTTCTATAGCATAAGCATCTTTTTTGTTAGAAATTACAACCACAACCTTTGATCTAATATCTCCATTTTTGCTGGCATCTATAATGGATTGCAAATTTGTTCCCCTTCCAGATACAAGAACTCCAATATTCATAATTAAGGAAATAATTATGCCTATAAAATTTTTCCAATATTATCCACATAATTGATCCTGTCTATGATGTAATTATTATTCGGAATTATTCCCAAGGCCATTTCCATCTCCATAGGTGTTAAAATTGGTTTATCATACAGGGATACATCATCCAATGTTATTCTCGGGCATGCTGTATTTACGAAAGCATCAAAATTTAAGTTTTGTAACTTATTTGATGTTATTTCGTTCAACACAACAATATATCCTTTTTTACCATTTTTTATTATTTCATCTTTAATTTTTTTGGCAATGTTTATTCTGTACTGACCTATTTTTGTGGATACAAGAATTCCTATTTTCATTGCCGATCTAGCTCTTTCCATCTGGAGATATCTTTCCCTCAAAAATCTATCATTCTCTATTTTAGAGATTTTGCCTGTGATAGGTTCAGCAGCATATGTGTTCTTGTTAGTAGACATAAAAATTCCATTCGCATGAAAAGTTCCATCGGCAAGTACCAAAAAACAATCAACAAGATCCTTTATTTTTTCAGCTGAACTAAAATCACAGCCCAATACTTGACCAGGATAAAAAAGACGATCATCACCTTTGGATATGTATACTTTAATATCGTAGTGCCTTAATAGATCTGATAGACTGTCTAACAAAGAAATATACTGAACAGTAGCAAGTAGTCCTATGTTTTTGCACTTTAAATCTAGAATGCTTTTCAATAAATTTTCATTTATCTCAATTTTTCTTTTTAATTCAGCGAAAAAAGTATTTTCCCTGTATTTCAGATTTGGTATTGGCGCATGGCCGAAATGTAAAATCCCATTTGTCTTTATGAAAATATCTGTATCACAGGATCCATAAACATTTTCCCCCGAATAGATTAAACAAAAATTCTTCAATTTTTCGTCTATTTCTGGAATAAATTGTTTCAAACCTTCGGGTAATTCAATAAAAAGTGTATTGATGTTTTTGCTTTTCAATTCATCTTTTATTTTTTTCCAATCTATTTCAAAATAATCTTCCATCATTAATTTGATATATGCTGTTTTTCATATTATTTTTTTCTGAAAAAGAATACGTATTCATGTTTGAATATATAAAAACCATTAAGTAGAGCTCTATAACGCCACAATGAATATTTTCCTCTTTTTCCTCTGTTTTCCTCAATATTTTTTACAACAATTCCTTTCAAAGTATAATTTTTTTTCAAAACCTCATTCATTGTTAGAAATCCTAAAGGTACGATGTTTCCTTTTCTGAATATGTCCCCTATTACAAGAACTAAATATCTTTTCGATTCAAGTACTAATGATACATTTTCTACTATTTTAGAGAACATATTTAAGAAATCATTTATATCTTTAGCATTTGATAGATCATTTTCATCGTCGGTGAATTTTATTGCATTCCAATATGGGGGATGTAAAATTGCTAGCTGTATTTTTTGCATCCCTCCGTATAAAGCACGATCCATTGCATTTCCAAGGATAACTCTATGGTTACCTCCCCCTGGTGTATTTTTAATAACCTCTTCAATTTTTAATATATTTTCTTTTGAAATTTCAATACCTATTGAATCTCGGAATAACAGCTTTGCCTCAATTAATGATGTACCTAGACCGGCAAAAGTATCAAGAACACATTCACCCTTTTTAGTGAATCTTAAGATTGCCTGTTTTGGTATTTGTGGTATGAAATTTCCGTGGTATTCACCATTTCTTGTATACCCCTTTTCTCTGTTTGGAAATATCCATAGAGAATCAGTTAAAATATCATCATATGATTTCCAGTTGTTTAAATCAAGATCATTTATTTTCATAATAGGTTCAAAAAAGAAAATAAAATTTAAAATGTTTTTATTTCTTTTATGTACTGGCTTGATACCGCCTCTTGGAATTCTTCTTCGAATATTTTTCCATACAATTCTTTAAAAACATTCTCTTTCTCATTTTTTACATGGAGTATTATGTCTATAATCTTTTTAGCAACATTGTAATTTATTTCCTCCAGTAAATCAGAAAATTTCATTTTTTTGTTTTCTTCAAGATGTAAAAATTCTGAATTTTTAATAACTGTTGGTTTTTTATCTACTTTCAACACTTCTTCAATTTCATCCTTTAAATTTATACCTCTGTTTTCGAATGAAAAAGGCATTACAATCACGGGAAATATTGGCAAAGATGGGAAATCTAAACTTATCAATTTTATAGCCTCTTTAATACCACCTGTTCCCATTCCACCACCAAAAGCTGCCACTAATACTACTGCATCTGCCTTTCTCAGGTTAATAGATATTTTTCCAGAATAAGTGTTGAATATATCATCAAAGTTATCCTCAACTATCTTTTCTCCAACTTCTACATATCCATTAGTATCACTGTGTAAACCTAAAACAGAATTTGTAATCAATACGGTCTTTGAAAATGGAAATGTATCCATCGATGTTTCTTGCTTGGTATTGACATACATAGTAAATATATTTGAGAAATCTTCGGGATCATTTTCATTTTTGTATATTGAAAGTAATCTTTCGAAAGATTTCAGGAAATGGGCTCCAGCACCTCCAAATGCAATCACTGGTATGTAAGGCGGATCTAGCCATTCTTTCATCATTCCTTTGAAAATTGTTTCTTTATCATTTTCTATCACGAAAATCACCTTTTTCCTTTTTTATCCGGCTGGTTGCCCTATCCTCTTGGTAAATTTTGTAGTTATCTACCAGTTTATCCAATGATACAAATCCTTGCATCAAAGTTGATAATTCCTCATTCATCTTGTTTGTCTGAACTGATCTTTCAAGGAAAAAGTTAACTGCTTCATCAATGCTTGAGAATAGATTAATATCTACAAGATCACTAAATATTAACTTAAACTTTTTATTTATTTTTATTGGAACAATCTCTTCATCTAACTGTTGACCCTTTTCCATTAATTCAAGTTGTTTCATTGTTGCATATCTGATAAAATCTGATCTTGTTTTGAATTCCTGATGTCTTACTAGGAAATCATCTATGTTATCCAATTCTACTTGACTGATTCTTAAAGATATCTTTGTGTCTGTTTTCATTTTATATATCCTCCTGGGATAGGACCAGTGGCTCTAACAGAAGTTATGCTTTTTTTAATATATAAAAATTTCTACCAAAATACCAAAAATTAATTATTATTACTTCTTTATTTTATTATAAAATTATTCTTTAATATGTTTATTTTAAATATTTTGATAAAAAATTTTTAAAATTTATTGCCATACTTTGTAATACATGTTGTATTCTATTCAAAAGAATATTGTAATACTTAATGGAAAATTTGTAATATTTTGTATGCAAAAAAGGGTCAAAAGGAAAGATTATATGTGCCTTTTACCTTAAAGGTATAAAGCCGGGGTAGCCGAGCTGGCCAAGGCGCAGGCCTGGAGAGCCTGTTCTCCGAAAGGGGAGCGGGAGTTCAAATCTCCCCCCCGGCGCTGATGATTTTAAGTAAAATTTATAAATTTTAAAAAAATTTTCCGAAACAATCATATATAAGATGTGTATTGAGTTTCAAGTAAAATAGAATCGATTAGGTTGATTAATATGGCTACCGTTTATGATGTTGACCCGGACGTGCTTTTACATGAATTAGCTGAGAGACTGAAAAATGAAGATGTAACTGTTCCAGAATGGGCAAAATGGGTAAAAACCGGAGTTCATAGAGAAAAAGCTCCATCTCAGGAAGAATGGTGGTATCTAAGATTGGCAAGTGTTTTCAGAAAGATATATATTAAGGGCCCAATAGGTACATCAAGGCTTTCAGATGAATACAGTGGAAAAGCAGATATGGGAACAAAACCATACCATGCAAGAAAAGGTAGCAGATCAATAGTAAGAAAATGCTTACAACAATTGGAGCATTTAGGATATGTAGAGCATGGAAAAAAAGGTAGAGTAATAACACCAAAAGGAAGATCTTATCTTGATAAACTATCAGATGAATTATTGAATAAGAAATGAGGTGAATTAATATGGCTGAGGAGGATAAGGAGCTGGAGGAAATTCGAAAAAGGAAGATGGCTCAACTCCTAGCTCAGCAGTCCGCAGGAGAACAGGAAGAGGAAAAAGAAAAAGAATATCAGGAAGAGAGAGCTAAAATATTAAGAAAATATCTTTCATCTGAGGCAAGGGTAAGGTTAACCAATGTTAAGCTGGTAAAACCAGATCTGGCTGAAGCTGTTGAAAATCAGATTATTTACCTTGCGCAAACAGGAAGGCTAAATAGGATTATCTCAGATGAAGAGTTAAAGTCATTGCTTGCTAGATTAAATCAAGACAGGCATGAAATTAAGATAGAGAGGAGATAAAAATGGCAAGAAATAAGCATGTCTCTAGAAAAATAAGATTACTAAAAAAAGTAAAATCTAACAGAAGAGTTCCGGCTTGGGTGATGATGAGGACATCTAGGAAATTTACAAATCATCCTCATAGAAGAAATTGGAGAAGATCACATTTGAAGGTGTAGGTGATTCTTTATGGCTGATAATGAACAGATAGTAAATATACCACTTAGAAGGTTAAAATTGATATCAAGAAGAAGAAGGGCTGATGCAGCAATAAAATTTATTGAAATTCATGTATCAAGGAAATTTAAAGTTCCAGTTGAAAATGTATGGATAGATCCAAAGCTGAATGAAAGCATATGGAAAAGGGGTATAGAGAAGCCACCATCAAATGTTTCAGTAAAAGTAGTAAAATTTGCTGAGGAGAATTCTGTGGAAGTTTATAATCCATAGGTAATGAAAAATGCTTTTAAAGGGAAGGATACATAATAGCCCATATATTGGAGTATTTTCAGCATCCAACGACGATATTGCAATTGTTCCGATGGATATTGCAAAGGAAGAGGAAGAATCAATTAAAAAATGCATGAATGTTGAAATACACAAAACCTTGCTTGGCGGATCACCTTTAATTGGTAGCCTCATGGTAATAAATTCTCATGGCGCTGTAATCACAGACTTTGCTGATATTGATGATGTTTCTTTTTTAAAGAATAGTTATAACATTTTATTTGTAAATGATAAAATTAATGCAGTGGGAAATGACATATTGGCTGGCGAAAAAGCCGCAATTGTACATCCAGGTTTTGACAAAGAAACGATAAAATTAATAAGCGATGTACTTGACATAGAGGTAATAAAAATGGAACTGGGAGGTATTTCAACAGTGGGGTCCTCTGCATTATTAACAAAAAAAGTACTTTTAGTAAATCCGCAAGTAAATGAAGATGAAATGGAAAAGCTAAAGGAAATTTTCAAGGTTCCAGTTTATGTTGTAACTGCAAACTTTGGTTCTCTTTACATAGGCGCATCTATGATTGCAAATTCAAAAGGTGCCTATATTGGAGACATTAGCACTACTGTAGAAGTTCTTCAAATTGAAGAGGCCTTAGGGATTTGAAACTGAAAATAGCCATATATCAGTGTTTGAAGGCAAATCATTTTTATTAAAATCCTTGATTTTGCCAACACTTTTTATTTTATTTTTTTCAAAGTGTGAGAGAAATTTATCAACTTTATCCAATTTGAGCTGACTTCCCTGTATATAAAAATGCATCGGTATTGCCACTTTTGGTTTGATCATGCTTACTATATCGGCAGCTTGATCACCATTAATAGTGTATATAGATCCTACTGGAATGAAAAGGAAATCTGTTCCCTTTAAAAACTCTAAGGCATTCTTCTCAGGTATATGGCCAAGGTCGCTTAAGTGAGTAAAAGAAATACCATCCAGAAATACCTTGTATATTCGAATTTCTCCTCTCTTTTTTCCTTTCATATCATCATGGTACTGAATAATTGATTCATATTTTATTCCACTCACAGTTCCAGATTTTGCTTCCCTTACAGTTGTAAAATTTCCTTTTACTACCTGCGTTGCATTATGATCGAAATGCTCATGTGTTATAAAAACCACTTCTCCCATAGGTTCTGGTCTCGGTAAACCAATACTTGTTCCATCGTGAGGGTCAAAAACAAATTTTTTACTGTCGCCTATTTCAAAACATGCATGGCCATGATATTTTATATACATATTTGGTCACAAAATATAAATAATTATGGTTGTTATTTAAATTTTATGATATATGCTCCGGATGAAGATACATTGTTTCTTCTCGACAACGTTGAACCAAAAGGCAGGATATTAGAAATGGGTGCTGGGTCAGGGTATATATCAATTGAACTTAAGAACAAAGGTTTTGAAGTTCTTGCTGTTGATATTGATAATGAGGCTGTAAAAAAAATTTTTGATCAAGGCATTAGAGCAGTTGTTTCTGACCTTTTTTCAGATGTTCATGGTAAATTTGATACAATAATATTTAATCCTCCCTATTTGCCAGGAAAAATTGAAGATGACATTACTATTTTTGGTGGTAAAAATGGTCAAGAGGTATTGGAAAAATTTCTGGAACAGGTAGATGTTCATCTTGAAAAAAATGGGAGAATATTTATGATCCTAAGCTCCTTCAATGACTTGAATTACTTAAAAGACAAATTTGAAAATTTTTGTTTCAAGCTTTTAAAAGAGAAAAAATTTGCATTTCATAGCATATACGCCTATTTGATATGGAGGTGCACTGATGAGCTCCCTTGAACAACTCGTCAGGAACTTGAAAATGGAGGGATACATTAAATCTAAAAACGTAGAGGAAGCATTTTTAGCCGTTGACAGAAAAGAATTTGTTCCTTATGCATATAGAAAAGAAGCTTATATAGATGAGCCATTACCTATAGGTGAAAATCAAACAATATCAGCGCCGCATATGGTTGCTATTATGTTAGAACTTATAAACATAGAAAGAGGAATAAAAATTTTGGAAATAGGCTCGGGTTCAGGATATAATGCCTGCTTAATGGGCTATCTTAATTATCCAGGAAAAATATATACGGTTGAAAAGAACAGATCCCTTTATTTGATTGCAAAAGCAAACATTCGAAATTGCTCCTATGCTGAAAATATTGAGATTTTTGAAGGTGATGGTTCTGTAGGTCTGGCAGAATATTCACCTTATGACCGCGTAGTAGTAACCTGCGGTGCACCTGATATACCACCCCCATTGTTAGATCAATTAAAAATTAATGGAATAATGGTAATTCCAATAGGTGGAAATTATTTTCAAGAACTCTATTTAATAAGGAAAAAGGAAGATGGTATTGAAAAAGTGGATGAGGGGCCTGTAGCTTTTGTTCCTCTAATAGGAAAATACGGTTTTAATGAAAAATATTATTAATTAAAATTTTTCAATAAATATTTTATAATCTTTTGTTATATCTATATTAAGGAAGGTGCTAAAATGGTTGTTCGTGTTGCAATTAATGGTTTTGGAAGGATCGGAAGGTTGACATTTAGGATTGCACTTGAGCGTAATGATATTGATCTCGTTGCGATAAATGACCTAGTTGATGCCAAGACCCTAGCACATCTCTTAAAGTATGATAGCAACTATGGAATTTTAAATGCAAACGTTAAGGCTGGAGAAAATTTTATAGAGTTGGACGGTAAAAAAATATTGACATTTAATGAGAAAGATCCTTCAAAGCTTCCTTGGAGGGATTTGAACATAGACATAGTGGTTGAATCTACAGGTGTATTTACAGACGGTCAAAAAGCAATAGCTCACATAAACGCTGGTGCGAAGAAGGTAATAATTTCTGCTCCAGCAAAAAACGAAGATTTTACAGTTGTACTAGGAGTAAATGAAGAAAAATACGATCCAGAAAAACATAAAATAATATCCAATGGATCATGCACAACAAATTGCATCACGCCAATAGTAAAGGTGATTAATGATGAATTTGGTATTGAAAAATCTTTCATGAATACTGTACATTCTGTTACTATGGATCAAAGGCTTCAGGATGCACCGCACAAAGATCTTAGGAGGGCTAGAGCTGCAGGACAATCTATAATACCTACGTCCACAGGTGCGGCTAAATCAGTATCAGTTGTAATACCTGAAATGAAAGGAAAATTTGAAGCATTGTCTATGAGGGTTCCAACATCAACAGTAAGTGTTGTTGATTTTGTTGCTCTTGTAAAAAAATCTGCTACGAAAGAGGAAGTGAATAAGGCATTTGAGAAATATGCCAGCGGAAGAATGAAAGGCATATTAGGAATTTCTTATGAGCCATTGGTTTCAATGGACTTTAAAGGTACAAATTATTCCAGTGTGGTTGATGCAGAATTAACCCAGGTACAGGGAGAAAATTTAATTAAAGTGATAGCATGGTATGATAATGAGTACGGTTATGCATGCAGGGTAGTAGATTTGATTGAATATATGTACTCAAAAGGAATATGATGGTGTTTAAAATTGGCAAAAGATAAAAAAGTAGATAGTTTGGAAGACATACCGGGTGTTGGACCTGCTATAGCTGAGAAATTGAGAGAGGCAGGTTTTACGGATCTGATAACAATTGCAGTAACGCCCCCAGCTGATATAGCTGTAGCCGCTGAGATAAGTGAGGCACAGGCAAAAAAGATCGTTGAAGGAGCAAGAAAATTTGCTGATGTTGGGAATTTTGTAACAGGTGATGTAGTCCTTGAAAGAAGGCAGCATATTTCTAAGCTAACCACCGGATCTCCGAATTTTGACAACCTTCTGGGAGGCGGTCTTGAAACACAAGCCATTACAGAATTTTTCGGACCCTTTGGGTCAGGCAAAACTCAGATCATACATCAACTAATGGTGAATGTTACCCTTCCAGAGGAAAAAAAAGGTCTTAATGGAGAGGCACTTTTAATAGATACAGAAAATACGTTCAGGCCAGAAAGAATAGCACAGATGGCAGCTGCCCTTGATCTAGACCCTCAGGATGTTTTGAAAAAGATACACGTCGCCAGGGCCTACAACTCAAGCCATCAAATGCTTTTAGTGGAGAAAGCGTTTGAAACAGCAAAGGAGTATCCAATCAGGTTAATAGCAGTTGATTCACTCACAGCTCATTTCAGGGTAGAATACTCTGGTAGAGGAGCACTCGCGGAAAGGCAGCAGATGCTTAACAGGCACATGCATGATCTTTTAAGATTCGCAGACATATACAATGCCGTTGTTGCTGTAACAAATCAGGTTTCTTCAAGGCCAGATGTATTTTTTGGTGATCCAAATCAACCCATTGGCGGAAATATTGTAGGACACACAGCCACATTTAGAATATCTTTAAGAAAATCAAAAGGTGACAAAAGAATAGCAAGGTTAATCGATTCTCCAGCGTATCCTGAGGGAGAGGTCGTGGTGGTAATAAATTCAGATGGTGTCAGGGACGGTTAGGCAAGGGATACCTGAGTAATGCACCAATACCACCCAGGTTCTGCAAAATTCTACCATACTCATGGTGAGAGCTTATTATGTGCACTTGTGCATTCTGACTTTCTGCCTCCTTCATCAATTCCAATATATTTTCATCCTTAATTTTAATATCCGTTACAAGCAATTTTTCAACAGCTCCATACTCAATGGCTTTTTTAACCTCGTCCATACCATAAGCATATTTTCCATTTTTTCCTATCTCTTCAAGAAGCTCGTTAACTAGTGAAAATTCTTTCATAAGTCTCTGTTTTTTGAGTATATTATCAAGTGTACCGGATTTTAATGCTTCATATATGCCTCTCTCTCCTGCATAAGATGTATTTACCAAGACAATATGCTTTTTTAAAATTTCGCTTTCAGGTATAAAATTAAAGAAATTTTCTTTGAAAAATCCAGGGCCGGCCAATATAACGGGCATATTTTCTTCCCAGTACTGTTTCAATTTGCCCATTATTTCAGAGTAATTAATTTCTTCTTCCTTGCTTTCAATATCCTTAGATTTCTTTTTTAATTTTATTTCTGCAAGTATCTGTATTGCATAATCCCTTAGCAAGGCTATGGTGGCATTTTCATCATCCATTGATATGAAGAGTGATACCTGACCAGAATCTTCCGCTTTTTTTAATTCTTCGATGTAAAATTTCTTCCATTCTTTTTTTATAATTTCAACATCATAGTTTGTTTCAATGTTTAGACTCTGATGAAATCCAATAAAGTCTTCAGGACCAATTTTAATTATACCATGAACTCTGAGCCTGTTTGAAAAATCCTGAAATTCCGTGTAATCTATTTCTATGCCAACCCTTATTCTTATCCTTTCTGTTTTTTTTGATCTTACGGTATCCTGTCTTTCTTCTTCTTTCCTGAATATTAGACCAAATATTATATCTCCTTTTTCAAGGAAATTGTTAAGGAACCATAAATCATCAATATTTGTAATTTTCAGCGATATTTTTTTTAGTTTTTCATCAATATCTAGAATTTTCATTTTTTTCCACCGCTTTTACTGTTTCTTCTATATTTCTAGCATGCGTGCCGTACCAATAATACCTTCCACAAGAGGGGCACACAAAAAAATCGTTAAAGTTCTTGTAAACATTTTCCGGGACCTTTCCCTTTACATCCTCTTTGCTCGTTTTAATTAAAATAACATTACATATGCTGCATCTGGTAAGCATTTTTTCATCGTTAAGGCCGAATGCTCTTATGACTTGTCTTAGCTGATCAATACTGTCTGTAGATTCAATTAATATGGAATTTTTATATCTGGTTGCGAGTTCCTTATCTCTCGTAATCAGAATCCTTTCATCTTTATTTGCTATATTGATTATGTCATCATCACTCATGTATCTGTTTGTATAGTACGTATCATATCCCATAAATCTCAGGTATTTGGCCAGTTTGCCAAGCATATTATCAGCAATAAATTTCACAATTATTAGAAAACTTAAGTATATGTAAATTTTATCTTTATGTTTTTCATTAATCATTATATACCCAAAAAATTTATCATTTAAACATGAAGTTGTATGATACATTGAGTAGAAGTAAAAAGAAATTCAAGCCGATAAACGGTAAAAGGGTAAACCTTTTTGTATGTGGACCTACAGTTTATGATTATTCACACATAGGGCATGCAAGAACCTACATTTTTTTCGACACATTTTCAGAATACCTCAGGTATCGAGGTTATGAGGTATTTTATTTACAGAATATAACGGACATAGATGATAAGATAATAAAGAAGGCTAACGAGCTAGGTTTGACTGCATCTGAAATATCAAAAAAATATTATAGAGAATATATAGAGGATATGATAAAGCTAAGGATAAATGGTGTAAATCTTTATGCTCCAGCCACATTTTACATTAATGAAATCATTGGGCAGATCAAGAGATTAATGGAAAAGGGTTTTGCCTACGAAACTGATGATGGTATTTATTTTGATATATCCAAATTTCCAGATTATGGAAAACTTTCTCATCAGTCTGTTGAATCCATAAAATCTGGAGCAAGAGTAGAAATAAACGAAAACAAAAAAAATCCAGCAGATTTTGCCCTTTGGAAAAAGAAAAAACCGGGTGAACCTTATTGGCAATCCCCATGGGGGGAAGGGCGGCCAGGTTGGCACATAGAAGATACGGCCATTACAGAATACCATTTCGGACCTCAGTATGATGTTCATGGTGGTGGATCAGATTTAATATTTCCTCATCATGAATGTGAAATAGCTCAAATGGAAAGCGTAAGTGGAAAAAAGCCGATGGTGAATTATTGGCTTCATACTGGTCTTCTTACAGTAAGGCAAGAAAGAATGGGAAAATCCATGGGTAATGTGATAAACATAAGAGAAATACTTAGAAATGTAAGACCAGAATTGCTAAGATTCTTTTTACTTTCATCACATTACAGGTCTCCAATAGATTATTCCCAGGAATCTCTAGAACTTTCAAAACAGAGCTGGGAAAGGATAACAATCTCTTATTCAAAACTTAGTAATCTAAAAGCAAAAGAATCAGACCAAAATTATCTTGAAGAAATTAAAAAATTCAGAGAAGATTTTGAAAATGCTATGGATGATGATATGAACACGCCACTTGCTATATCAGTTATACAAGCATTTACGGCATTTATAAACAAGAACTTGAATAATTTTTCTTCAATTGATAAAGAAATGGCTCTTTCACTTTTTGATGATATTGATAGAATAATGAAAATAATTCCAAAAAATGGTTTATCATCGGAAAAATTCATTGAAATTCTTCTAGATGTAAGGAATGTTTCAAAGGAAAAACGATTATTTGAAATCTCGGATTACGTAAGAAAAAAATTAAATGAGAATGGTATTAAAGTTGAAGATACATCCGAAGGCCAGATATGGTATAGAATTTAGGTGATAAAATGGATGAGCTGGAGTATCTCTATTCACTTTCCAGATTTGGTGTAAAATTAGGTTTGGATATAATGCAGGAGTTTTCATCCAGGATTGGCAATCCTCAGAATTATTTTAAATCATTGCACATTACTGGCACCAACGGAAAGGGATCCACAAGTGCAATGCTTTATACAATACTTAAATCAAAATACAGAGCAGGATTGTATACCAGTCCGCATATTGAAAAATTCAATGAAAGAATAATTGCCCTCGATAATGAAATTGAAGATGCATACATAGAAAAATGGATTGGTGAAAAAAGAAATATAATAGAAGATATGGGTAGAAAAGGTAATCAACCTACATTTTTTGAAGTAACTACAGCTATGGCTTTTGATTATTTCAGATACAAAGGTGTTGAAGCCGGGGTAATTGAGGTAGGTATGGGGGGTAGGTTGGACGCAACCAACATTATAAGATCATCAGTGAGCGGCATAGTAACGATATCTCTTGAACATACGGAAAGATTAGGGAATACGTTATCTCAAATAGCTTTTGAAAAAGGAGGGATAATTAAAAGAAACACACCTGTGGTTGTGGGTGAAAATAAGGGTGAACCTAGAAAGGTTCTTGAAGAAATCGCTCAGGAAAGAAATGCACCCTATTTCAATATTAACGACATTTATGAAATAAAAAATATTGAAGTTGACCTCAAAGGAACCAGGTTCATAGCAAAAAGAGATGATAAAATATATGATGTGAAAATTCCACTTATAGGGAAACATCAGGTTAAGAACGCCCTTGTTGCGATTACAATGTCAGAATTATTTGATAATAGTCTTGATTACAGAACAATTTCGAATGTGAAATTTTCGGGCAGGTTTGAAATAAAGTCTGAAAATCCTTTAATAATAATTGATGCAGCGCATAATCCTGAAGCTGCAGAAAGTCTTGTAAAGACAGTAAAGGACCTGTTTACAAAAAAGCCTCTAGTGGTAGCTACACAGCTTAAGGATAAAAACTCTGTAGAATTTTTCAGAAAGTTAAGCATGATAACCGACCACATTATTGTTACAGAAGTAAAGGACGAGAGAAGAAAAGATGCAGAAATACTTGGCCAAGAAGCAAGGATGTTCATAGAAAATGTAGAAGTTCAAAGAGATTCAAACAAAGCATTTGAAAGCGCGTTAGAAAGATCTAATTTTGTAATAATTACAGGATCATTGTATTTGTTAGGTGAATTTGAAGAATGGTTCAAGAAAAGGTAATAATAATTACACCCAAAGATGATGAGGAATTCTTGCAGCTTGCTGAGTCACTAAATTACGAAATAGTCAATGTATTTTATTTCAGGCACTATTCTTCAAGGTATTTCATTGGTGAAGGAAAATTAAGAGAAATAATTTCATTTCTTGAAGAAAATCCAGTTGAAAAAATTTTACTTAATGGTGTTTTAAAATCTGTACAATGGTACAATTTAGAAAAGATGTTGAAAACTGGTGTTTATGACAGAATAATGCTCATACTAGAAGTTTTTTCAGACAGGGCTAAAAGCAAAGAAGCATCCCTCGAAGTTGAACTGTCAAAACTTAACTATCAAATTCCTCTTTTGAAAGAATGGATACACAGGTCAAGGAAAGGGGAGCATCCGGGTTTTATGGCTGGAGGCGAGTATGATATAGATCAATACTATTTTCTTGTTCAGAAAAGAATAAAAAATATAAAGAAGGAACTGGAGAAAATAAAAAAGGAGAGGAACGAAAGGAGGAAAATAAGAATAAGAAATGGTTTTTATCTCGTAAGCATCGCAGGTTACACAAACAGCGGTAAAAGTCAATTGATGCGAACTATCTCAGGTGAAGATGTTGTTGTAGAAAACAGGATGTTTTCAACATTGGTGTCTAAGATATCCAGGATCCAGGGGATTAAAAAGAAAATACTAATCACAGATACGGTTGGATTCATAAGGAATCTACCACCATGGATCATTGAAGCATTTTATGCAACTCTTGAGGATGTTTTTTATTCAGATTTAATAATACTTCTGATAGATGCTCACGATGACTTCGAAAATTTTAAAGAGAAATTTATTACATCCCTTGATATTTTGAAAAGGGAATCAAGATCGAATATTCTCCCCGTTCTAAACAAAATAGATTTGCAGATAGATGATATTGAAAAGAAATTTAATTATGTAAAAGATGAGTTATCGGAGCCATTGAAAATATCAGCAAAAACAGGGGAAGGTATGGATAAGTTGATAGAAAAAATAGTTAATTCATTAAAATATGATAGGGAATTCAACGTTACTATTTCAGCAGAAAGAGATTATATGCCCTTGTTATCATTCATTTATGAATATGGTGAACTTGAAAAATTGGAACAGGGAAACAAAATAAATATTGTTTTTAAAATAAACTCAAGATTTTCAGGAGAGATAAGAAAATTAATTCAATTATTAAATGATTAAAATTTACAAATGCTTTTTGAAATAGTATAAAGTTTTTGATAAAAAACCAGATAAAGAAATCTTTTTTAACAGACTGCAATATATCCTAAGTTGCAGGGACCAGATATGGAAAATATATTCAATAAATACATTGACCGGACGGAATTTAACGCGTTTGACATGAAGGTCTTCGAACCAAATTTCGTTCCGATGAGAATGCCACATAGGGAAAGGGAAATGAATGCGATTGCTGATAATTTTGGTAAAATGTTTATAGGGTCAAGTCCAAAGAATGAGATCATTTATGGGAAATCCGGTACAGGGAAAACTGCTGTAATAAAGTTCATAGGCAGGGAACTGAAGGAAATTTCAAAGGGGAAGAGAAACGTAGAATTTATTTATCTAAACTGCCAGGTAAAAGACAATGCATATTCGATAATCGAGTCAATTGGAAATTCCATAGGTGGAGATCAAATACCTTTCACGGGTTGGTCCATGGATAGGGTCTATAATACAACAAAAAATAACATTGATAAATGGAACGGAAATGTGATAGTTGTTCTTGATGAGGTAGACAGATTTGTGATAAAGAATGGCGATGATCTTCTTTATCAGTTAATGTTAATGAATTCTGAACTTCAAAACTCTTCTATAACGGTCGTTGGAATAACTAACGATCTAAGATTTTCAGAATTTCTGGACTCAAGGGTTAAAAGCAGATTAAATGAGGAAAAAATAGTTTTTTCACCTTACTCAGTTGAAGATATTTATGATATCCTTACAGATAGATTGAAGCTATCAAACGCAAATAATTTTGTTAACGAAGGAGCACTGAGACTAATATCTACAATAGCATCACAGGAAAACGGAGATGCGAGAAAAGCCATAGAACTCCTTAAAGGATCCATACAGATTGCAATTTCAAACAAAGAAAACAGTGTTGAAGAAAGGCATGTATTTGTAGCAAAAAGCAAAATTGAATACGACGCAGTAGCAGAGACTCTTAGAACAATGCCCTTGCAGACTAAAGTTCTATTGCTATCAATTGCACTTCTGAAAGAATCTGGTGCAATTCAAGCTACAACTAGTGACGTATTTGAAGCATACAAAAATCTAACGGGTAGCGCAGGTCTTCCTACACTCACCCTAAGAAGAATAACAGACATGCTCTCCGATCTTGATATGATGGGTATGGTCACAGCCAATGTAAAATCTATGGGCAGATACGGAAGAACAAAAATAATTGATTTATCAATAAACACTGCTGAAGCAAAGAAGATAATATTGGAGGACGAAAATTTGATAAAATTGAGAAATTATTCATACACGAAGCAATCCAGGTTATTCTTTGATGTCAGTCCTTAATATGTTATACTTTGCATAACTAAATTTATAAAATCTTATTATTTATAGATGATATGAACGGGTTTTGGGGAAAAATATTGGAAGTCGATCTCTCAAAAATGGATTATGAGATTAAAGGCATCGATGAATCGATAATGAGAAAATTTCTTGGTGGTGTGGGTCTTGCTGCTTATTATCTTTATAATGAAGTTCCTAAAAATACGGACCCGCTAGGTGATAATAATTTGCTGATCATATCACCAGGTCTTCTCGTATCGAGCGGCATACCTACTGCATCAAAAACTACATTTGTATCAAAATCTCCTCTTACTGGGGCATTTGGCAGGGCAGTAGCAGGTGCAAGCATTGGCCCAGAGATTAAAAAAGCTGGATACGATATGGTAATTATAAAAGGCAAAGCTGAATCACCTTCAGTAATAGTAATAGATAACGAAAATGTAAAAATTGAAAAAACCGATCTATGGGGGCTAGATACGAGAGAAACACAAAAGTGTCTTAAGGAAAAATACCCTGGATTTTCAACAGCAGCCATTGGTCCTGCGGGAGAAAATTTATCAAAAATTTCAATAATAGATTGTGAGGAGCGCCAAGCAGCCCGTACGGGTCTTGGAGCTGTTATGGGATCCAAAAAATTAAAAGCCCTGGCTGTGAGGGGAAACAAGAAAGTTCCTGAGTTCGATGGTAAGAAAATGGTAGAATTGATCAAAAAATGGGTAAATATTTTAAAAGACCATCCAGCTTCAAGGGATGATATGAAATACGGAACGGGTGAATTTTATGCTTGGATGAACACTCAAAAAGGAACTTTTCCATCAAGAAATTGGCAACAGGGGTATTTTCAGAAGGTATTTGATAATCTTAAAGAAGGTCAATTTTCAGGCATTGACCCTTATAACTGGGCAAATAAATATATAACAGGCTATCATTCTTGTCCGAACTGTACAAAACCCTGCGGTCATATTTTTGAAGTGAAAAATGGAAAATATGCAGGCACATATGTAGACGGCCTGGAATATGAGACAATGTATTCTCTTGGTGGGAATCTCGAAATAGATGATCCTGAAGCTGTAGGATACCTGAGCATGCTATGCGATTTATATGGTCTGGATACAATATCTGCAGGTGTTACAATATCCTGGGCCATGGAGGCAATAGAAAAAAATTTGTTAGAAGGTTACTTGAAGTTTGGAGATCCAGATGGAGTTGCTAAGGTAATCAAGGAAATGGCATTCAGAGAAGGTAAGCTTGGAAGTTTACTTTCCGATGGTGTAAAGAATGCATATTTAACTTTAGGGAAAGGTCAGGAATTTGCAATGGAAATTAAAGGACTAGAACCTCCTGCTTACGATATTAGAGGCATAAAAGGGATGGCACTTGCTGAAGCAGTTTCTGTTAGAGGTGCCTGCCATTTAACTGCCGGTGTTTACGGTACAGAACTTGTTGGTAAATGGTGGAAATTTGAAGGCGTTGACCGGTTGAGTGCAAAGGGAAAAGGATTTGAGGTAAAGGTTCATGAAGATTTGATGAGTATTTACGATGCCCTAGGTGTGTGCAAGTTCTCAAGGCATATGTTTTTCCTGGAAGGTTTCATAGATATAATTCAGGCTTACACAGGTTTCAATATGATGCTAGGAGAACTCGCTTACGCTGGAGAAAGAATATACAATGTTGAAAGAGCTTTTAATGTTAGGGAAGGTTTTTCAAGAAAAGATGATTACCTGCCTAGACGTGTCATGGAGGAACCGATACCAAAGGGTGTTTCAAAAGGTTCTTATGTTAAAAAGGAGGAATTGGAAAGCATGCTTGATGAATACTATCAAACAAGAGGATGGAGCAGTGAGGGCATACCTACCAAGGTAAAGCTTTTCGAACTTGAGCTTGAAGAAATTGCAAATGAGATCGGTGCAGGTCACTGATCTCCAATTGTTGAAAAAGTGAGATCCTCAATTTCCAAAATTTTTTTCCAATCAATCTTGCAATTGCAATCATTTATACTATTTAAAACATTAATATCCTGTGAGAATGAGAAATCCTCTATTGCACGGATTATCTCATCATCGCATTTGTCGCAGTTATGTGCACCTCTTCTGGTTCCAGGAGCTGTTGGAAACGAGACCACTTTTTTAAGATATGCAGTTCTTTTTAAAACTTCAACAACAGACCATAACCAAGGTGGTCTGTAGTATCCTTTTTTCCAGAGTTCTTCAACAATTGTATTAGTCTGAACATTCACCGGGTTCAATGAAATTATCTCAGAATATTTTGATGCAAATTCTATTGATTTAACAGCATCCTCTATAGATTTTTTTTCCGATAGGAAAGGTGGCTTTAAAATTATGTACGTTTTTAAACTAAAATTATTTTCAAATAGTAATTCTGCAGCCCTTTCGTATGTGCTTGATTTGAAGCCCTTGTTTATGGAGTATTCTAGAACCTCATCATTCGAGCTTTCCAGGCCAATTGCTACCATAAGTTTTTCCTTAAATTCTGACATTCTTTCAATCAATTTTGCATTTACAAACTCCGGTCTTGTCTCTACAATAATTCTTTCAGATTCAGAGAAACTTTTAAGGATATTATTCTGTGCTTCCTCTGATATTTCGTTGCTATCAAAAAAGCTTCCTGAATTATATATTTTTACAATCTTCTCGCCTTTATATTTCTTTTTAGCTTTTTCAACCTGTTCCATGAGTTGATGATCATTTACTTTTGTGGGATTTGTATCGTTGTAATATCCGCACATAGTACATCCCGATTTGTAGAACCAGAAACAGCCCATGGTTCTGAGAACCAGAACCATAGACCTCTCCCTCCCACCTTTAAAAGGTTCATCTTCAAACCATAAAGATACGTAATCCTCAGGCCTGTCATCCCTTGAAACAGATTTTCTTAATTGTAAAATTCTGTCTATCATTTTATTTTCTCTTTCAATTCTTTATAATTCCTTTTTAATTCTTCAATCTCTTCTCTCAAGTTCCTTAGTTCATCATTTTCCTTCTTACCCTTCTGTATAGATAAAATTGCATTTCTGATTGATCTTTTTATGTGAGCATCAAGTTCCATATCATATGTAATTTCTAGTTCAGAAATGGCATCCACTTCACCGACATTCTTTATTGCTTGGACAGCTGCGCTCCTAACCTGAAAGTATTCGTCCCTTAGAGCTTTAAACAAAAGCGGTAAAATACTTTTATCATGTTCAGCAATGTTACCCAGCGCAGTTATAGCCGAGGCTCTCAATCTCTGATCGTACCCCAAGCTTGTAAATTCAATAGCGATTTCCTGTCCACGTTTATCTTTTAAATTACCAAAACCGGAGAGGATGCCTCTCCTAATAATTTCTGACCATGATGTTTTGAGTTTTGCACTAGATAAAAGCTCAAAGCTCTTTTCATGCTTTATTTCTCCTATGCTTTCAAGCGCTTTAGAAATAGGCATATATTTTCTCTCAATTTTCAATATTTTTTCCAGCATATTCAATGCATCAGTATCCTTATAGAATTTTCCTAGGCTGTCTGCGAAAGCAGACCTTACCTTTGAATCGACATCAGGATTTCCTATGATCTTATTTCCTATTTCTTTAAGAGCGTTTAATGCATTTTTAGTACCTATTTCCTCGAGTGCATACAAAGCTTCAATCTTAACACCGTAGAAATTCTCCTGTAATACAGCATTTTTAAGTGCTTCTATAACATCCTGACCTGATTGTTTTTTTAGATCTTTTATTGCGTCAATTTTCTCCATAATTCCTTTTCCCATTATCAGCTGGTTTATTATCATTTTCTTGGGTCTTTCAAAAAAGATATCTTTAAGAATTGTATTTTCAGGATCTATGGAAATAGCATCAGGTTCCTCTATATCGAATATGAACTGATCTATTTTTTCATTTATCCTAACTTTTTTAACGATCCTTTCATTTTTTACATAAAATGCAATATCCAGTGGCAGGGAAAAAGCTTCTGGTGTATCATTTCCTTTTTGTTTCTGCTCAAATTTAATCTTTACCTTATTTTCTTCGTAAGAATAGCTAACATTAAATTCAGGATGACCTGCGTGGAAGATCCACTGATCAAAGAATTGTTCCCAAGATTTGCCAGTAAGATTCTGTAAAACTTTTATCAGGTCATAGGTATCAATGCTCTTTCCTCCATTTATTTCCAGGTAATTTTCAATGAAATTCCAGAATGATTCGTCACCGAGTTCATTTCTAAGCATGTGTAATACCCTGGATGCCTTTTCATATAAATGCCTATCAAAAAGTTCTCCTGGAAACTTGTAAATATTTGTTACTATTGCCCTTCTGTAATCTTTTGAGTCCTCTCTTTTATAAGATTGTTCATCTTCATAAAGCTGATACAGAAAATCATCGTAGCCGAGAAAATGCTCAAAATAAATGGAATTAAGGTATGTAGCAAAGCCCTCGTTCAACCAGGCATGTGACCAGTCCCTGCAAGTTATAAAATCTCCAAACCACTGGTGAGCAAGCTCATGTGATATTAATCCTTCACTTATATAGTCATTGTGCGCCATATCATCATGGAGCGTGTATTCCGTTAAAGTAGTCGCATTTATATTTTCCATTCCACCAAATATGAAATCTTTTACAACCACTTGTGAATACTTGGAATATGGATATTTAAAGTTAAAAAGCCTTGAAAAGTGCCTGATCATATCAGGCGTATTTAGAAAGCTTTTTTTGATAGAATCCTTCATTTCATAAGGTACAACGTACTCTAATTTTACACCATCGATCTCATCATCGTAAATAAAAAATCTTCCTGCTGCTATAGATGTAAGGTAAATAGCATGAGGAAAATCTTCTAAGTAATGGTATGTTACAATAGTTCCATTATCTTCTTTTGATACAAGTTTTCCATTCGATACAACATAAAATTCTTTTGGCACATGAACGATTATTTCGGTAGTGGTTCTTTCATTAGGATAATCATAAGATGGTAGCCAGAATCTTGTATCCTCATCTTCGCCCTGTGTCCAAAGCTCGTATGGCTTATTCGGATAATACTCATCAGGTGAAACAAAAAATATGCCTCTTCTTGGTTTTGATTCATAGTCAAGCTTTAATTTAAAACTTTCACCCCTTTTTATAGGATCTTCAAAAATGATTTTGATTTTTTCACCGTTATAGCTGTATTTTAAAACTTTTTCATCAAACTCAATTTTTATTATATTTATTTCCCTTGCATCGATTTCTATCTCTTTCAGATCACTGTACAATGCTTCAAGAAATATCTCTTCTATGGCTGAAAATTCCTTTATTTCAAAGTTTGGAAATATCTCAGCTTTTATGTGAAGCTGTTTGAACTGTTTATCTCTCTCATAAATTCTTTTGTAGTCTGGAAAAGGGAAGGACCTATGTTCTTCATCAATATCTGTTTTCATGGTATCTAATAATATGATAATTTATTTCATTTTTTCTCTTTTTGTGGTATTAAAAAACTTAATAAAATGAAAGGCATACCATAATCCTATGGATATAACAGAATCGCTTATGCCTGGAATAGGTATGAAATATACATTTCAGAGCGTCAACGGTCAGATATCTGTAGTGATAAAATCTGATGGATTCAAGGAAATTTATTATGCAGAAGATTCCAATTTTTTGGTGATACCATTATCTGAAGAGGATGCTAAAGTTTTATCCATGCTTTTGCTTGAAACATCCGTAAATTTTAAACAGGGTGAAAGCACATTGAATTTAGGAAAGTCTATATTAAAATGGGTATTTGTAAAAGAGGACAAGAACGAACCAATATTTAAAGTAGAAAAGAACTCAATAATATTTATCAGAAATGGTAAAATCGAAAAAAATTTAAATGATTTAGCAAAAGCTGGAGATATAATATTGTCAGGAGAATAAAACAATGGATTTTCTTTTTCTGGACCTAGGCATTTTATTCTTTGTTGCTTTAATAGGTGGAATAATTTCCACAAAATTGAAACAGACGACCATGATAGGTTATCTGATTTTAGGTCTAGTATTGAGCCCTTCGATCTCATTTACAATCTTCGGCTTTCATTATTCAAGCATTATGCAGAATAGTCAGGTCCCATCAATATTCTCCCAGCTTGGACTCGTTATCATTCTATTCTTTATAGGATTAAATATTGCACCGCAAAAATTCAAAAAAACAACTCTCGTTGCAACAGTTCTTGGTATAGTGGACATTTCTATTATGTTTTCCCTTGGTTTATTGGTCGGCTTACTATTTCGTTGGGACCTTTTTGATTCTATTTTTCTAGCTTTTGTGGTATCTGCAAGTAGTGTAGTGGTTACAGCGAAGAGTGTAGATGATCTAAGAAAGCTTTCAGCAGTTGAGGCTGAAGCACTTCTGAATATGCTTATCATGGAAGATATAATTTCAATATTTATGATAGTAATCTTTTCTGGGTTTTTGGTCACAAATGTGAAAATACCGGAGTTGATAAACGTAGAGTATATAGGCTTGAGCTCATTCATTATTTTCATAATTGTAATTACCAGGATATTTATGCCAGCAATAAAGAAAAGAATCTTTTCAAAAAAGAATGAGGAATTGTTTGTTATATTTGTGTTGATGGTAATATTTCTTGTAAGCGCATTACTTGAAATATTTAATATAACACCTGCAATAGGTGCATTTTTTGCCGGCATGCTATTCTCAGAAACTGATGTTTCAAAGGAGATAGAATCAAAATTGAGTGGTTTTAAGTATGCGTTTGCTGCATTATTCTTTGTTACTTACGGTATAGATGTTGATTTAAATGCATTTGCCAATTATGCATATTTAATCCTGATTTCAGTTATTGTGATAATTTTAGGTGAAATTTTTGTCATGTCAACGATCACTTATCTTGTAGGCTTTTCTGGTAAAGGGTCAATTTTCATTAGCTCAGGTTTAGTGCCGAGAAATGAGGATTCGTTGATTTTTGCCAACATCGCCAATGGAATATCAGAGGAAACTAACCATTCCGTACTGCCTTATTCAGGGGTATTGTTCAGTATAACAGGAGCAATTGTTATAATTACAACTCTTATAACACCATTTTTATTAAAAACTTCAGCAAAACTTACAAAACTTATTACGAATCTGTTGCCTGATTATCTGAAGTTTTCTGCAAGTGTTATATCTAGAACTCTAAGATCAATATTTTTTTATAGAACAATACCCATAAATGAAAAACACTATATGCCAGGTATATTTCTTTCAATATATTCGATATTTCTTCTCTTGAACATATTTTATATGAATTATTATTTTATCATTCTTACTGCAATTTTTTTAATTATTTCCTATAAATTATTGAAAAATTTTATCTCTTACAAAGTAAACGTTAATCCTTATTCAGTTACAGGTGTTAAATTAAATGCTAAGATTACCAACCATGTAAATTTCACAGTTTTCGGCATATTCCTTTTTCTGTTTGTTATGATAATTGAATATCATTTTGTGATGTTTTTGATGGTATATACAATCCTAACATTTTTAGTAATTTTGTTAATAGAATATTACCTATTTTACAAAACATACAGTAATAAGAAAATGTGAAATTTTTTATAATGCAAAACTTTAACCTTTCTGTGATTGACGATAATATTCTATCCATACTGAAAAATGCCGGAATAAATGAACTTACTCAAGATCAGCGTGATGTCTATGATTCCATTTACGCTGGAGAAAATGTCCTTTTGATTGCACCAACTGGAAGTGGTAAAACTGAAGCTGCTATAATACCAATTCTTGCCAGAATTGCAAATGAAAAGCCAAGAAAAATACATGCTATATACATAACTCCTCTTAGAGCACTGAACAGAGATCTTTTTGACAGAATAAAAAGATACGGAGAGGCTTTAGGTGTGGCAATTAACATTAGGCACGGTGATTCTTCAGAGTCAGAAAGAAGGGTAGTGAGTGAAAATCCTCCAGATTTATTAATTACTACCCCTGAAACACTTCAGATATTATTTTCCGGTAAAAAGTTAAGAGAGCATTTAAAAAATATTTCAACGATTATAATAGATGAAATACACGAGCTTGTTCAGGATGAGAGGGGATGGCAGCTCTCAATTGCAATAGAAAGGCTTGTTAATTATTCCGGTAAAGTTCAGAGGATAGGTCTATCCGCTACGGTAGGTAATGATGATGAAATATCAAAATTTTTATCTCCTAATGGAGATGTCAAAAAAATTAAGAGTTCAATATTAAAAGAATTTTCCGTTAGTATTGAATCCCCAGATCGTAATTACGAAAAAGAAAGTGAAGAAATGATGTGCGATCTTGACTATGGTTCCGCTATAATGCACACTGTAAATTTAGTTAACAGTTACAACCAGTCCTTAATTTTTGTAAACACCAGGTTTACAGCTGAAGATATAGCAATGAGATTGAATAAAATAAAGATGGATGATAAAATAGGTGTTCATCATGGCTCTCTTTCAAAAGAAATCAGGACCCAAAATGAACAGCTTTTTAAAGATGGGAAACTCAAAGCACTCATATGCACATCATCCCTTGAATTAGGGATAGATATAGGAGGAGCGGATTTTGTTGCTCAGTTCAATTCACCAAGGCAGGTATACAGGTTGTTGCAGCGTATTGGACGCTCAGGTCACAGATTAGGTTATGTTTCTAAAGGGGCGATAATTTCAGGAGATCCTGTTGAAATTGAAGAGGCTGCAAGCATTGTAGATCTTTCAAAAAGGGGGATTATTGAAAAACTAACGGTGAGAAAAAATCCATATGTTGTGCTTGCGAACCAGATAACATCATGGGTGTACACCGGAGGTTCTATAAAATTTAACTTAGCATTTGAAACTGTAAAAAGGTCTTATGCTTTTAAAGATTTAACAAATGAAGAGTTCACAAATTTTCTAAATTTTATGACAGAAATTAGAATGATAAGATTTGACGGTGAATACATACATAGGGGTTCTAAATCATTAGAATATTTTTATGATAATCTTTCAATGATTCCAGATGAAAAAATTTACCGTGTGATAGATTTTTCAAATAAAAAATTTATAGGTGTATTGGATGAAAGTTTTGTTTCACAGGAGATTTCCGAAGGACAGACTTTTGTTATGAAAGGTATTACATGGAGGGTAATTGACATTAAGGATGATACTATTCTTGTGGATTTTGTGGAAGAAATAGCTACACCTCCAAAGTGGGTTGGTGAAGACATTCCTGTACCGTATGATGTGGCCAGGAACGTTGTTTCAATTAGGGGAAAAAGAGTATTACCTGAATATTTAAATGAATCAGCTAAGAATAAATTATTAACATGGTGGAACCAGGATCATTCATCCTTAAACAGGATAAGAATATCAAGGAAAGGCCAGGATACAATAATAGAAGACTGGTTCGGTACAAAGGTGAATGAAACGATAGGGCTAATGATTTTAACAATACTCAAGGAAAAAGGTTACAATGTTAGTTTGAGCATTACTCCCTACACAATTCTTTTTTCCACAGATGGTTTGCCTATTGATGAAAAAACTATAAAGGAGATACTTTTATCAGGTTTTGACATTGACAGGGACATATACAATGCAATGCCAAATTCAAGGTTTTTCACAAGGGTATTTATCTATACTGGCAAAAAGTTTGGAATAATATCAAAGGGTGCGGATTTTTCTTCTTTAAAAGTAGAAAAACTTCTTGATCTATACCGCGATACTATAATATTCGAAGAGGCTATAAAAAAGGCAACATGGGATTATCTAGACATTGAAAATTCAAAACATCTCCTTAATGATATCAGGGCGGGAACTATTACTATCGATATAGTGAGTTTTGATAAAACAATGGATTCCTATTTGACATACATAGAAAATAAATCAGGGAGAACAAGACTAACGCCAACAGTTTTAAATGCCATAAAAAATCGATTATTGAGCCAGGAGATGATATTTGTTTGCCTAGATTGCAAGAGTTCCTGGACAAGGAAAATATCAGAAGTTTCTGATACAAGGTGCATATATTGTGGGTCAGTAAGGGTGACAGTCTTAAGAAAGTATGAGAGGGAAAAAGTGAGCATAATAAAAAATGGGCCTAGAACAAAGGAAGAAAAAGAATTTTACAAAAAGGCCCAGGATATTTCAGTATTGATTAGAACTTATAAGAAGGATGCTATAATATCCCTAGCGGGTAGAGGAGTAGGATATGAAACAGCTCTACGGATTCTTAAAACGCCACATTCTGAAGAGCTTTATCTCATAAGGGATATAGCAGAGGCAGAACTGAACTTTGCAAAAAATAAAAAATTCTGGAAATCATAACTTAAATTTTTTTCCATTGCAGTAAACATTATCATTTTTCTTTCTATATTCCTTGCATACATATTTTAAGTATTCATCAATAAGGACTTTTTTAACAATCTCTATTTTTTCATTTTTTATTTTTGAAAGCATTTCCTTTGACTTACTATCATTCGCAAGTGGTTCCAGATCTTCAACAGAGAATTCTTTAACACCTGTTTTCAAGAATAATGGTGCTATAAGGAGTCCAATTACAAAAGCTGAAATATGTACAAGGTGTGCAACATTGTCCTCATAAGAAAGAAGCATTGCAAGAAATTCTATTATTGCGGCGAAAAATACAGCATACTTTACCTTGATTTTTGGAAAGAATATAAATCCCAGGAACATGGATATTTCATCGTTTGGAAATAGTCTAAGATATGCACCCATAATACCGAATATTGAGCCAGAAGCACCTAATAATATATAATTTTCATTCAAATGGAAAAGCGCGTAAATTATCTCAGCAATTATACCTGTTACTAGATAAATAATTATGAATTTTCTTGAATTAATTTTCATTTCAAATGGAAATCCAACAAAAAGTAAGACAACCATATTTGAAAGAATGTGAATGTAATCATAATGTGTGAATATGCCAGTCAAAAGCTGTATTGAAAAGATATTTTGAGTACTGTAACCAAGAATGGCAAAAATATTCACATTTTCGTACAAATAAAACATTTCAACTGCAAAGATTATAAGATTTGCTAAAACAATATAAAACACAGCATGTTTATTTTTATAGTAAGAATAAAAAATAATAAAGATAATTAATGCAAATATTATGTATTCTATCATGCACCAAATTTCTCCGCTCTGTCACTGTAATTTAACAATACATTCATTACATCCATGCCCGTAATGCGCAGCGATCCTTTTGATACAGAAACTTCGTTCCATTCATCTATGCCATCTGACCTTATACCTGATGTGGAGATCAATACAGGCAAAGGATCACCTGTATGGTCTTTAACAGTACAAGGAGTGGAATGATCCCCCGTTATCATGATTGTATACTCATCAAGGTGAGAGAGTAAAGGTTGAAAAGCCCTGTCCGCCTTTTCTATCATTTCTTTTTTAAGTTTAGCATTACCATCGTGTCCGGCAATATCAGTTGCTTTAATGTTCATAAGAATAAAATCGTACGTCTTGAGATTTTCTATAGCATAATTGATCTTGTTATCCATGTTTGTATTTACAGTTCCTGTAGCCCCTGGTACTTTTATTGGTGTAATTCCAGCAAGTCTGCATATACCAGAAATCAATGGGACACCAACGATGCAAGCACTTTTCAGATTGTACTTTTTACCGAAATTCTCTAGATCAGGGACAATACCAGCTCCCCTAACAAGAAGAACATTTGCAGGAAATTTGCCCTGCATCTTTCTTTCCATGTTTATTTTATGCTGATCTAGAATCTCATAGCTCTTCCTTGTGAATTTGTTAATGAGTTCCGCAGTCTTTTTTGCTTTATCTGTTAATGGTTTTGATTCGTGGACAGTTGAATTCTCTTGATGAGGATCAACATCGGTCACGTCTGGGGAAAGGTCTTTTCCCCTGAATACAACTCCAGCCCTATGTTCTACGCCTTCCTTGACAAATATTTCAGTATCATCAATTTTTATATTAAGAGATTTTGCCAATACCTCGGTTCCTTTGTCTATTCTGCCTGCCCTTCTATCTATGACTTTAAAATTACTGTCAACCGTAGCAAAATTTCCTCTAAAGGCAATGTCCCCAGGTTTTAAATCCATTCCAAGACCCATTGCTTCAAATGGGCCTCTTCCAGTATATGTTTTGTATGGATCATATCCCAAAATAGATAAGTGTGCTGTATCACTCCCAGGTCTTATGCCAGGTGAGATAGGTTCAAAAAGGCCAACCATACCTTTAGATGCCAGAGCATTTATATTTTTTTTGTTTGCTGCCTGAAGAGGTGTTTTGTCTCCTAAATCAGGAGAAGGTCTATCTCCTAGACCATCCAGAATTATGAGCAAAATTTTTTTCATAGCAAACAGACATATGCAAAAACTATACTTAACCCTATTGCAACGAGATTTACCGTAAATTTTTTTATTTTACCCTTATTTTCAAAAAAGGACCCTAGGGTGCTGTCAAACTGGCTTCCTAAAAAACCAAAAACTAAAATTAGTAAAAATCCATAAATGCTAATATCAAAAAATATTAAAGAGAAAATAGCTATAATAAGTGAGCCTATGAGCGCCCATATCTCTCCTATAGGTGAAACAGCTCCGTTTTCACCTGGTCTAGCCTTTTTTAAATTTGTTATATAGTATGCATTCTGGGAAAGAACCCCAAATTCTCCTGAAATTGTATCAGATGTAGCTGCAGCAACTGCAACAGAAAATATTACCTCCTTGTAAATAAAATTTACAGGTAAAAATACCAAAATAAAAGGTATTACGCCTTTTGATAGAACACTTTTCCAAGACCTTGTATTTTCAAAGCCTTTAATGTTCTCCTTTTTTGAATGCTTGTATTTTGTAGCAATAAATGATAAAGCAACAAAAATAATCAAAAGAATCAAGAAATACAAGGATCCTAAATATGAAACGGTGAAACCAATAATGAACGCAAATATAGATCCTTTTAAATCAAGTATCTTTAGGAAATAAGATAAAAAAAATAAAGTCAATAGAAACAAAATTAAATATAAAATGAACATAGTTTAAAAACTCATTTCTTTTAATGAAGTTTTTTCATTGAAAACCCTTTGTATTGGAAGGCCTGTTTCTAGAATTGTCAATTCTACCATTGGATCGGCTTTTGCACTTATAAGGTGTCCTCCAATAAGAAAATGATCTGGCCCTGCAAGGCCAACGTGAATATGTATCTTTGGATCATTTTCTGCTATACTTCCATGCATTGAAACAAGTTCGTGGTTTTTTTCAATAACCTTTTTTTCGTATTCTTTTCCATTCCAGTAGCCTATTTCAAAATTTTTTAACATTCCCACGCCAGAAACTATGATTCCACCTTTTATAATGTATTCATCAATGAGATTTTCGATGCTTTCAAATACATCATCGTTTTTTTCCAGCTTTGCTATTATCATATTTCCAAATCTTTTGCTTATCATAATTTTCATCTCCATAGAATATATATCTCCTTGGTATCTTTTTTTTCGGGCCAGTCCAATAAGGACATTTTGTACATTTCTTTCCAGAAAATACGGTTTCTCCGTAAAGAGTGGAATTTTTTATGTCTATTAATTTATTACCGCATACAGGGCAAGTTTTTAAATTTTTTGATTCCTCGTCGCTTTCCCTATATTTTATTTCTATTTTCAATCTAGAATTGTTAATGGCAATGCTTCTCAATCTTTTTCCGTCAAGTCTGTAATCTATACCAGAGCTTTTTAGTTCGCTTAAAACATATTCAAGAAAATTTTTCTGCGATTTAATTACCTTTTTTTCCCTAATTATTTTTTTAATAATAAAAGAGATTAGCTTTTTATCAGGAATTTTATATTTCATTAAATAATCAATGCTTAAATACTATAAAAAGATTTCATGACCGTGTATTTGATAAAATTTGCTTACGATGGAACGAAGTTTGACGCATTTTCTATGGAAAAAAACAGAAAAACGGTTGAAGGTGAAATTTTAAAAGTAACAAGGGCATTCAATATTTCAGACAGGATATACATTTCAAGTAGAACTGATAGAAATGTTAGTGCACTTGGTAATGTTATAGGATTGATATCAAAAGATGAAATAAAAAAGATTGCAGGAATTTTAAATTCAAAATTGCCATTCATGCTTTTTTATTCATATACGGTTGTTGATGATAGATTCAAACCTAGGCATGCTTTGGAAAGATGGTACAGATACTTTCTCTTAGACCAAAATTTCAATCTGGATGATATGAAAAAAAAAGCAGAATTATTTATCGGAGAACATGATTTCTCTCTTTTTTCAAGAAAGGATGACAGAAACACTTTAAGAAAAATAAGTAATATAGAGATAGAAAAAGATCATGATCTTATCGTGATAGATATTTGGGGTCAGAGCTTTCTGTGGAACATGGTACGACGTATCGTAGGATTTCTAGCATATGGAAAAGGGAATCCATTCACTGAGGGGAGCAAATTTAACGTTCCAGCTGAGAATCTTTTATTGATGGATGTGTCTTATGGATTTGAATTTAATTATCTGAAAACATCTAAAAGTTTTTACGAATATTACTGGACATTACGGTCTCTCTCTTTTCTGTACGGAGAAATATCAAAAATAGCAGAGGGTAGGTGGGGAATCGAACCCCATTAAACGAGATCTGCAGTCTCGCGCATCACCACTCTGCCACCTACCCTTTTTACTCAAATTAAAAGATGTTATTTAAAGCTTCTTTTTTATTAATTTTAATGGTGAACCGCACACAGGACAGGATTCGTAATATTTATCAAAGTACCTTTTGCAGCCAGTGCACCTATAAACCCATTTAAAATTTTCCTTTATTTCTTTCATTGCCATTCCTGTGTAAGGCACGTTTAGGAATTTTAAAACGTTCTGTATCGCATAATCATCTGTCATTACAGTAGCATCAAATTCCTGTGAAAGAGCAATTATATCCAAGTCAGTTTCTGAAAGCTTGTTTATATCACCTGTTTTTTTTGCTGCTTCCTGTGCAATTCTTAAACTTATTTCAGATGGGCTTACTATTTTTGATCTTTCAAGAAGAAATGAATATTTATTTTGATTTTTCAGTTCATTTATCACGCTGTAAGGTATTATTATTTCTATGTCCATGGGTACGGATTTTCCAGATAAAAATACGGATGTGTCTAGAATGTATTTTTTTCCCATCTTGGGTAGTCCCCCTCTATTCCCAGATGATCAAGGACCCTATAAACTATAAAATCAACAAGATCTTCCACTGTCTTAGGCTTGAAATAAAAACCTGGAGATGCTGGCATAACCACCACTCCCAAATCAGAAAGTTTTTTCATGTTTTCAAGATTTATTGAATTCAATGGTGTTTCTCTTGGAACTACAATGATCTTTCTTTTCTCCTTAAGCGAAACGGAAAAGACCCTTGTTATTAGAGTATCTGCAATACCATTAGCAAATTTTGCAATGGTGTTCATAGAAGCAGGAATTACAACAAATGCATCAAACTTTGTGCTTCCAGATGCTACTGAAGCAAATAAATCACTGTCGTTATATATTTTATTTACCTTTTTTTCAAGGGTCTTATAGTCCATTTTTGTTTCAAATATCATTATTCTTTTCGCATTCTCTGTAATAATTAAATATATCTCTTCTCTTAACCGATCTATTAAAGTTGTTGCATAAATGATTCCTGATGCACCAGTTATTCCAATTATTATTTTCATATGTAATCATCCTTAAGATTTATTCCCAAACCAAAGTCATTGTTAATATAATTTTTACCCTTTAGATTTTTAATCGGATTTTTTGCAATATCGTATTGCAAATTAAAGTGTGAATCAAGGTCTATGTAATCAGCATCAATGGCCAATGCGAAATGCATTGAGGCTGCAATACCCAAAGATGTTTCCGCCATGCATCCTACCATTATTTTTAAATCGTATGATTTTGCCAAATCTGCAATGGAAAGTGCATCAGTGATTCCAGACGTTTTCATCAATTTTATGTTGATCATATCAGCTGCCTTTTTGTTTATTATTTCATAAAGGTCCCTGATATCTTTAAGACTTTCATCGAGCATTATGGGAATCTGTGAATACTTTCTCAGTTCAGCCATTTTTTCCAGCATATAATATGGCATAGGCTGTTCTAGGAATTCTATGTCAAGTTTCTTTGTTTCATCTATAAAATCCCTTGCTTCGTTATAATTATAGCCTTGATTCGCATCAACTCTAAGTTCTATTTTGTCTCCTACAGCAGATCTTATATTTTTCACCCTTTCAATATCTTTCTTTAAATTTGTTCCTACCTTTATTTTTATTGATTTGAAACCCTCCTTTATGTATTCTCTTGCCAGATTTATAGCATCCTGTTCATCCATTATTCCAATAGTGATATCAGTATCCATAGCAATTTTTGATGTACCTAATAATCTATTTAACGGTGCATTGTATTCTTTGGCGAGAAGGTCATGAAGTGCAATGTCCAATCCAGCTTTTGCACTTTGGTTATTAGGTATTTTTTTTAATACTTTTGATATGTCACGTACATCCCCCGCTTCGAAATCCTTAATTTTGTTAAATAACACTGGTACAATTGATTGTACTGTTCCTGCGTTTTCCCCTAAAACGTGTATAGATGGTGAAGCTTCTCCATATCCTGTCGATGAATCAGTAATTATTTTCAATATTACATTATTGGAATATTCTGATGATCCAGACGCAATTATAAATATCCTTTTAAGAGGTATTTTTAATTCTTGGGTCCTTATTTCTTTAATTTTCATAATTTAAACAATTCTTTTTTTTATATTAACTTTATTTTTAATTCATCAGCAAGATTTAAATAACAGTTTTTATTTCAATTTCGTATGGATCTAAATAATTTAGGTTTAACCGAAAGAGAATTGGATTTCCTTCAGGCAATTTACGATTTATCACAGGAAGGATGGCAGCCAAATGTATCAGAAATTTCAAGAAATCTCAATGTTAGGCCATCAACTTCTGAAGAATATTTAGACAATCTTCGGGAAAAAGGTTACATTTTAAAAAGAAATGGAAATATTAAATTGCTTGAAAAAGGTGAGCAAGTCGTAAGAACAATAAAAAGGAATCACAGGATAGTTGAAACTTTTCTTTATAAGTTAGGTATGGATTTAGAAAATTCCTGTAAAAATGCAAGAATGATGGAATATCACGTTACGGAGGAATTTATAAATTCAGTCTGCCAGCTTCTTGGTCATCCTAACTATTGCCCACATGGTAAAGAAATTCCGCATGAAAAAATAAGCAAGGAATCAGGTAAAATGGAACTAGTTTTAAAGGGGTGATAAAAAATGGATTTTCTATCCTTTCTTCTTAGTCCTCCCAATAATCTGGTTTTGTGGGAAATTCTTGTTATATCATTCATACTTGGCATTCTGCATGGAATAACACCGGATGAACATACCTGGCCGATTACTTTTAGCTATGCAGTGGGTTCTTACAGTACAAAAGGAGGAATGAAAGCAGGTTTTCTCTTTTCATTAGGATTCACAATACAGAGGGCGTTTTTAACATTTCTTGGTTTTATAGGTCTTGCATATATTTACAAGACATATAATCTTGATGGACCAGTATACTTGATCGTTGGCATAGTAATGGCCATAGCAGGATCCTATGTTCTAAGGGGCAAATATTTCCATCTTCCTTTTGATAAACTGTTAGGTGGAAAGGCACATCATACAGAAAATGCCACAAGATTATCTCCAAGAGAAGTTCATCCAAAGGAAATACCTTTAAAAATGACCATTTTACATGGATTAATTGCAGGATTTGGATTTGGGGCATATGCCACAATAATCACGTTTGTACTTGCACCACAGGTTCCAAGTGTAATATATTCCCCATTGCCAGGTCTTATGTTTGGACTAGGTACGATGGTAATGCAGATTATAATAGGTGCAGTTTTCGGAACTCTCCTGAGGAAAATGAAGATGAATGATAATGACATTAAATACATTGGTAAATCTACTGCTGGAAGAACTCTCTATTATGGAGGGCTTGCATTTGCATTGATAGGTATGGTAATCATTCTATTACCATCTATAGATAATTTTGCCATATCCACTGGTGTTTCTGTTCCAAACCTAAATGCTATAGATGTGGGATTTCTTCTTGTTATCACCGTAGTTGGAATCATAGGTGCTTGGAGCATGGTAAAAAGCTATTTTGAAATTAAATCAATAAAGAAAGAGGCAGAAAAAAAGCCAGAACCAGTTTAAAAATCACTTTTTTAACAGAAGAGATAAATTTTCAAATTCTATTCCCATTTTTTTTGCAGTTTCATTTATTTTATTCATAACATCATGTTTTGGATTTATTTTATAATATGATATGTACATATTTAATAACATAAGCCAGAGACCTCTTTCTATAAAATAGTTCTCTTCCTCATTCATATTCTCTTCTTTTTTCATAATATAA
>JBMFSK010000001.1:0-66236 GCA_049967595.1 Thermoplasmata archaeon | reverse complement strand
TAATTAAACAAGGTTGAAGATGATAAATCCAATAGATCTCATTTCAGAAATGGAACGAAATGCAAAAAATATGATAAATAAAGGTAATATCGTTGAGGCTAAAAAAACTCTTTACAATGCTTTCGATTCGATAAAAAATGAAGAATTTCTATATAATGAATTACCAGATCTTGCAATAATATTAAAAAAAATATTCAGGGACTTTTTGTCAATAAAAGAATACGATTATGCCTTAAAAGTTTTAATTTTAATAAATAATACAACGAGAGGGAAGATAAAAATAATCAATGAAATTAAGGAATTTTTAAAGAATATACCTGAGGATTTTGGAATTTCAAGATATGATAAAGAAATAAGAGAAATCTCAAAGAATCAGTGGGAAATAGTTGAATTACTTAACGAAATAGAGAGAATTCAGAAAAATAGGTCAAATTGATCCTTCCATGTAAAGGATCCTGGATCCAAAAGGCTCAAAAGTAAAAGGTTCTTCTTTCAATTCTTTTAAATCTTTCTTTAATCTTTCCCTCTTTTCCGGATTTATAAAGAATAGGAAGAATCCACCTCCACCAGCGCCCATCAATTTTCCACCAGCTGCACCTGCTTTTTTTGCTTTTTCATACCATTGATCAATTTCTTTATCTGAAATGCTATTGCTAAGCTCTTTTTTTAATTTCCAGTTTTCATCAAGCAGTTCTCCCAGTTCATACCATTTGTTGGATGCTAGTTTTTCATATGTTTTATATGCAAGATCCCGCATTTTATTATAATTCTCTATTTTTTCCACAACTTTTGTTGTTTGCTCTACATGTATTTTGGTTGAATCTCTCTCCCTTCCTGTATATAGCATAATTAGATGATCCTTAAGCTTGATTCTATCATCTAAGCCTAGTAATGTTTGCTTTAATGACACATTCTCATCAGGGAAGAATTCCATTAATTGAATACCACCGAATGCTGCCATGTACTGGTCCTGTTTTCCTCCAGGTTCCTTGAGTATTTCTCTCTCTATCTTTACTGCCTCTTCAGCTAGTTGTCTTGGGCTTACAGCCTCACCTTTCCACGCGTGTAATGCATTCAACAATCCTACCAAGAACGAACTGCTTGACCCTAGGCCAGTTCCTCTTGAAGGTATTTCTGTTATGCTCACTATCTGTATACCAGATTTTATATCAAGAAGCTTCAAAGCTTCCCTAACAGTTGGGTGCTCAATCTTATCAACATCCTTTATAGCATTCTCAGTTTTTGAATAACTTACCCTAATTTCATCCCTGTAAAAGTTCTTAGCTACGGTAACATAGATGTACTTGTTTATCGTAGCAGAAACAACAGCTCCGGGACCATATTTTCTATAATATGCTGGTATATCCGTTCCACCACCGGTGAAAGTTATTCTAAGAGGTGTTTTAGTAATAACCAGTCGAAAATCATTAGTCATATATTCACCCTTTGCCAATCTATAAGATTATAAAAATAAATATTTTTTGGTAATTATTTTAAATTATCCTCTACAATTTTTGATATGATATGCCCTGCAGTAATAGTTGCTTCCTGAATAATGGGCGTTCTATCACTCTCTATTCTTATTAAATGCTCATCATCTATAAGTGTGGCCATTTTTCCACCTATTCTTCCTGTTATGCCTATTACCGAACATCCTATTTCTTTTGCTTTTAATATTCCATTTATTACATTCTTTGAATTTCCACTGGTACTCAATGCAATAACAATATCACCTTTCTTTGCAAATGCTTCTAACTGTCTTTCAAAAACCTTTTCAAAACCATAATCGTTGCCAATTGCAGTAATTGTTGATGAATTTCCATGAAGGACTAATGCAGGATAAGGTTTTCTCTCAAGTTCAAACTTCCCAACAAATTCAGCAGCAATATGTTGAGCATCTGCTGCACTGCCTCCATTGCCCATTAAAATAATTTTATTCCCCCCTTTTATGCACTCAGATATCTCTTCTCCTATGTTTTTTATTTTCTTAGCATCCAGAGAAATTCGTGCACCCGCACCTTCTTTCAGATATAGTTTTATTTCTTCAATTTCCATACATATTAGAAATCAATATTCAATAATTAAATCTTTGGTGATGAATTTTCTCTTAAATCAAATGTTATAAAATTTTAGGCAATGAAAATATTTATAGGGGCAGATTATTAAGAATATAAATGAAAAATAAGGCTCTATTCATTGACAGGGATGGAACAATAAACAGGGATTGCCCTTACTGCCACAAGATTGAAGATCTTTACATTTATGAAGATGCAGTAGAGATTATGAAAAAATATCAGGAAGAAGGTTATCTTATAATAATTATAACAAACCAATCAGGCATAGGGAGGGGTTATTTCACATTAGAAGAGTTCTGGGACTTTCATAACAATCTCTTGAATGAATTGGAAAAAAGAGGTGTTCATGTTACTGCTACCTATTTTTGTCCTCACAAACCAGAGGATAACTGCCACTGCAGAAAACCTAACACAGGAATGCTTGAAAAGGCCTTTAAGGATTATAACATCGATATTGAAAATTCAATAGTGATTGGCGACAGGGATGATATAGATGGCGAAATGGCAAGAAGGTTTGGAATCAAATATAAAATAATTGAAAGGTGAATCTATTTATTAACAACAATTATTGAATTTTCCAAAGCGTAATAAGAAAATGTTTCTTTTGATAAAAATGCATAACCCTGATCTACTTCAAAATTTTTATTTAATATCCCTTTTCCCCTGATTAAATGGAAATTACCTTTTAATCCAATTTTTGCCACATATTTTTTCTTAATGTAAATTTCATAAGTATTTTTTATTTTTTTAATGTATCCGTATTCCCTGTCTTTTCTTCCAATATATTCTTTTCTTAATTCTTCTAGATCCTTGAAATTATCCACCGGAAACCATTTTGAATCATCAATATAAGAACCTGCCAAACCTAGATCCACCATTTTTGGAAAGAAGCTTTTTTCAATTTCCTTGTTATCATATTTTTCATTCAGATATTTAAATGAATCTTTTTTTAAGTAATAAATACCAGCATTTATATACAAATTTAATAAAGGTTTTTCAATAAAGTTTACGATTTGGTCATCTTTTATATTAATAATAGCATAAGGGCTTTTCATTTTTGTCAATGCTATCGTGAGATAATAATTCTTACTCTCAGAAAATTGAGCAAAATCCTTTAAATTAATATCGGAAATGGTATCACCGTTTCTCACAACAATATTATCGTTCACATAATCAGAGCAATTTTTCATAGCCCACAAAGTACCCATTGGTTTTTTCTCAATAAGATAATGTAAGTTCAAGCCTTTCCAAGTTTTGCCATACCTTTTTTCAATTATTTGGTGTTTATATCCAACAAGAAGGTATATGTCATCAATTCCCGCGTATTTAAAATCTAGAAGCTGCCTATCAAGAATAGTGTATCCTTTTCTTATCTCAATTAAAGTCTTTGGGATTTTATCCGTAATAGGTTTAAGCCTTTTTCCGTAGCCACCTGCAAATATAACTCCTTTTACCATTCAAAAGAATATCTTATCTTAGATTAATAATTTTTTCAATCAAACTCCTTATATGTAATTTTAGAACCTGATTCATCTATTTTGAATTCCAGTGTAATATATTCAGATAAAAGATCCATGAACTTTTTCTTATCTTTTATTTGAAACAAATAGAATCCTCCCCCTCCAGCACCTTGTAACTTTCCTCCACTTGCTCCAGATTTTAATGCAAGTTCATAAATATTGTCAAGAATTTCATTAGAGATGCCAGGACTAAAATTTTTTTTTAGCATCCAGTTCTCATGCATAATTTTTCCAACATCATTAAAATCACACTTTTTAAATTTCGAGAATAAATTATATGCAAAATTCTTTGCTTCGGTATATTCTTTTAATTTATTGTCAACATAATTTCTCTGAACACTATGAATTTTTGTTCCATCCCTTTCTATGCCCGTATAGAGCAAAATAAAATTTTCATTAAAAAAAGATTTGTTACATTTTTTTAATTGAAATTTTTTTAATGACACATTCTCATCAGGGAAGAATTCCATTAATTGAATACCACCGAATGCTGCCATGTACTGGTCCTGTTTTCCTCCAGGTTCCTTGAGTATTTCTCTCTCTATCTTTACTGCCTCTTCAGCTAGTTGTCTTGGGCTTACAGCCTCACCTTTCCACGCGTGTAATGCATTCAACAATCCTACCAAGAACGAACTGCTTGACCCTAGGCCAGTTCCTCTTGAAGGTATTTCTGTTATGCTCACTATCTGTATACCAGATTTTATATCAAGAAGCTTCAAAGCTTCCCTAACAGTTGGGTGCTCAATCTTATCAACATCCTTTATAGCATTCTCAGTTTTTGAATAACTTACCCTAATTTCATCCCTGTAAAAGTTCTTAGCTACGGTAACATAGATGTACTTGTTTATCGTAGCAGAAACAACAGCTCCGGGACCATATTTTCTATAATATGCTGGTATATCCGTTCCACCACCGGTGAAAGTTATTCTAAGAGGTGTCCTTGTGGTAATAATTTTATAAGAACTCATAGAATAAGAGATTATAAGGGTATTATTTAATCGTTAAGGTTTAATAGCCTAAACCATAACTGTCGCGTCTTGGATCCGCACCACCAACCAAAGAAACATTCTTTATTATCACATTGGCATCGCCCATTGCATCATCAAGATCATCAAGAATCTTTACTTTGAATCCCTTTGAAATAAGCTCCTGTACAGTATTGTAATTGAACCTTCTTTCAAGCTTTAATGAATCTTCATCATCATTCAGATATCTTCCATGTATGAACCTTGGATATTCAACAGCTTCCTGAGCGTTCATTTTTCTTTCTAGCATATTTATCAGTATCTGAACATGAGTTTGAGGCTGTCCTTCAGCACCTGCAGCACCAAAAATAATAAAATCATCATCCGAAATAGACATTCCAGCCATGAGTGTATGCAACGTTCTTTTTCTTGGTTCAATCTTATTTATGCTCTTATTTTTTAGGGAGAAATAAGAACCTCTATTTTGGTATATTATTCCTGTTTCAGTATCTACAACTCCGGAACCAAAAGGATGATATATGCTCTGTATACAGGATAAAGCTTTCCCATCTTTGTCTATGACATTAAAATAAACAGTATCTCCATCAGGCAAATTAGAGTCCTGTAATAATTTGAAAGCGTCAACATTCATGAATTTTTTATCGGTAACGTATTTATCCCTGGTTGAAAATGCATTAATCTTTGCTTTAACTATTTTCTCAATTATTTCAGGATCATTCATCTTGGAAAAATCGTAATTTTCAAGATATTTAAGCATAAGAAGTGATGTTACCCCCTGAGAATTAGGTGGTGTTTCATATATTCTGTTGCCTTTGTAATCAATCCAAAGTGGATCATCAAAAAATGCACTGTAACCTTCCAAATCCTCCAAGGTTATTGTAGATCCAGCATTTTCCAAAAAATTGGCTACTTTTTCAGAAAGATGGCCTTTATACATGCTCAGTGGGTCTTCAGAAATAATTTCAAGTGTTCTGGCAAGAACTTCATTCTTTATGATCTTTCCTAGATATGGATCTTTGAATTTTTCCTTCAATAAAACATTTTTGGATATTTTTTCATAGTTTTTAATTATTTGTTTAACAAGATGCAAAGAGAGAGGAAATCCATTTTTTGCATAGTTTATAGCATCTGAAAAAAGATCATTCAATTCAAATGTTGTATATTTTGAAAGTAAGTGCCATCCATAACTTATGCCAGGAACAGTAATAGTAAGTGGGCCTGTTTCAGGCATATTTTTTAATCCTGACAAATTCTTCAGGTTAGAACCGGCGTATCCGCTGGCGTTCAGAGCCTTTACCTCTTTTCCATCATAATAAAGAGCAAAAAGATCGCCCCCCAATCCATTTTGATTCGGTAAAACAACAGACAATACTGCACTGGCGGCTAAAGCAGCATCCACAGCATTTCCTCCTTTTTTTAAAATATTCATTGCAGAAAATGTGGCTAGTGGATGGGCAGTCACAGCCATTCCCTTGGTGCCTAACGCTGGAGTCCTGTAAAGTGTCATAATTCCACCTCAAACCCGCTGTATATTCTTTTCACCTTATCACCGAATGCATCTTTCATTTTCTGGATTGCTGCATCACCTGTACAGTGGCCTAAAAATAGCTCAGTATCCCCTAAATTTTTAATTGTGAAATCAATTCTTTCCCTGCTAGCATTAAGAAGATGCAATCCACCAAGTATGTATTTTACATTTTTTCCTGATAAATTCTCAGCATAATTTTTTATATTTACTATACCGGCATGAGAGCATCCTGAAACCAAGAATATTGAATCCCCTATGTCAATGAAGATTGAATTATCATCTAACATTATATCTTTAACAATCAGTCCATTTTGAATTGTAAACATATTTTCCGGTATCTCCAGATCATTTTCCCTTGGAACTTCTCCTGTCATGGTGATGCTTTTTGAAACCCTCATATGTTCTTTTACAAGAACCAGATTCTTATAATTCTTGATATCATTTTTGAATTCTTTTGGCATTCCTATATATCTGTAGGGGAGGTAAAAAATTTCCCTAAAAATTGATGGATGTGCAAATACATTCTTATCAATCTCTTTTATTATGTCATAAAGTCCACCTGTGTGATCGTAGTGGCAGTGGGAAATAATAATTGAGCTTATTTCATTCAAATTTACCCCTGAAATGGATGCATTGTATTTTATAGGTAAATAGCTTGAACCTGTGTCAAAAAGAAATCTTTCCCTTTCGCTACCATTTTCTATATCAATGTAATATGAAACGCCATGCTGTGCAAGGTGCATCGTACCTTTTGGTGAAAGATCATCATTCAGGACAACTATTTTTAAATGCATAATTTAAGGATACATATCTATCTATTTTTGTTTTTTCATGTATCTTGAAAGAAGAATTCTCATAGCTTCAGAGGAACCCAACCCCAATGTTGCTGCGTGAGCATCTCTATAAAGTCTCTCTACCACAGTCCCTCGTGTATATCCATATCCCCCCATTACCTGTACAGCATTGGTTGCATTTTTAACCAAGGCTTCCGTAACGTATAGCTTTGCAACCGTGCTTTCCAAGCCAAAAGGCATACCTTTTTCCATAAGCATTGCAGCGTTGTATATTAAAAGCCTTGAAGCCTCTATATCCTTTAGCATCTCTGATAAGTAATATTGTATAAATTGGTAATTTATTATAGGATAGCCACTACTTTTTCTGTTGTTTGAGAATTTCAGAGATTCATCATAAATCCTCTGCAAAGTTCCGAGCGATCCTACTGCAAGTACGAGTCTTGATCGTTCCAAAACTGTTGCAAATATTTTAAAACCTTGTCCTTCCATTCCTATCATATCTTTTTCATCTACAGGCATATTTTCATAGTGCAAAGAAGAAATTGCAGAACCCCTTATACCCGTTTGATGAATTTTTTTTCCTATTTTCAAATTTTCATTTTTTCTTACAAAGAATGCTGAAAAGCCTCTTTCTTTGAAATCAGGTGAAGTTTTTGCAAAAAGTATGAAGTAGTCTGCAACAAGTGCATTTGAAATAAAATTCTTCGATCCTGAAATTAAGTATTTTTTATTTTCTTTTTTTGCAATGCTTTTTATGCCTGTAACATCTGTGCCACCACTTGGTTCCGTGAAAGCAAATGCAGGTATTTTTTTCCCAGCTACGATATCCTTAAGAGTATTTTTCTGCTCTTCAGAACCAAAAAGTAATACAGTATTTTCGTAAAGGCTTTTAATTTCCATTTGGATTGAAGTGTTTGGATCAACTCTGGCTATTTCTTCTGTGGCAATAAGCTCCTTTATTTTGCTAGGATCAGTACCTCCATATTCCTCCGGTATACCTATTGAAAGGATTCCCTCTTCTGCCAATGCCTTATAAGATTCCAATGGGAATTCTTCTTTTTCATCCCATCTCTGCGCATTTTTTTCAAGAACAGATTCGCTGAATTTTCTTATTTTTAGCCTAAAATTTTCCATTTCTTCAGAAAGAAAAAATATCATAACATTTATAAATGAATTATATTATTAATATTTTTTCGTTTTCAGAAAAATAAGATGGATATGGGAAATACTTATATAGAAGAGATAAAATACCGCAGAAGGTGAAAATTCAATGTCAAAAAGTAATATCACTAAAAAAGAGTTATCAGAAATGCTTGAAAGTGAAAAGAAAAAATGTGAAGACCTAGAGAAAAAACTGAATGAAGAGGAGGAAAAATCAAAAAGTTACTGGGATCGAATATTAAGGATGCAGGCTGATTTTGAGAATTATCAGAAAAATATGGAGAAGGAGAAACAGAACATTATAAGAATGGCAAGTGAACAGATTATAAAGGACCTTATTGAAGATTTGGAGAATTTGGAAATGGCCTTAGAAAATACAAAAAAAGAGAATGAGAACGTATACAATTCATTAAAAATCATTTATGAACATTTTCTTAAGACACTTGAAAAAAATGGTCTGGAAAGAATTGAATCAGTAGGAAAGAAATTTGATCCCTATTTACATGAGGCAATTATGATTGAGGAAACATTAAATAACGATGACGGGCTTGTAGTTGAGGAATTCAGAAAAGGTTACAAACTTAATGGAAAGGTAATAAAACCTTCAAAAGTAAAAGTACTGAAAAAGAGGTGAATTCATATGGAAAAAATTATAGGTATTGATTTAGGAACAAGCAATTCAGCAGCTGCTGTTGTAATATCTGGAAAGCCTGTTGTAATTCCCAGTGCTGAAGGCAACACTATAGGTGGTAAGGCATTTCCAAGCTATGTAGCTTTTACCAAGGATGGTGAACTTCTTGTGGGTGAACCTGCAAGAAGGCAGTCACTTTTGAATCCGGAAGGTACAGTTTATGCAGCAAAAAGGAAAATGGGAACGGATTACAAATTTAAAATTTATGGTAAAGAATATACACCACAGCAGATTTCAGCATTCATATTACAGAAAATAAAAAAAGATGCAGAGGCATTTTTGGGAGAAAAAATAACAAAAGCTGTGATCACAGTACCAGCTTACTTTAACGATAACCAGAGGCAGGCCACAAAGGACGCTGGAACAATTGCAGGTTTGGAAGTTGTCAGGATAATAAATGAGCCAACAGCAGCATCCCTTGCCTATGGATTGGATAAACTCGAGAAAGAACAAAAGATATTGGTGTATGATTTTGGAGGGGGAACACTTGACGTTACGATAATGGAATTTGGCAGTGGAGTATTTCAAGTGCTTTCAACATCTGGCGATACCCAGTTGGGTGGAACAGATATGGATAATGCTCTAATTGATTACATTGCATCAGAATTCCTTAAAAAAGAGGGTATTGATCTTAGAAAAGATAAAAATGCATACATTAGACTAAAAGACGCAGCTGAGAAAGCAAAAATAGAATTATCAACATCCCTGCAAACAGAGATTAACTTGCCATACATAACATCAACGAATGAAGGTCCAAAACATCTTATTATGACTATTACCAGGGCAAAGCTTGAGGAGCTCGTAAATCCACTTGTTGAAAGGACAGGGCAATCAATTGAAAAGGCTCTGGAGGCAGCTAAATTAACAAAGAATGACATAGATAAAATAATCTTAGTTGGTGGGCCGACAAGAATGCCAATCGTTCAGAAGTATGTTGAAAATTTCTTTGGTAAAAAAATTGAAAGGGGAGTAGATCCCATGGAATGTGTCGCTATAGGTGCAGCAATTCAGGGAGCTGTTCTTGCCGGAGAAATAAAGGATATAGTTCTTTTAGATGTTACACCTTTAACATTAAGTGTAGAAACACTTGGGGGTGTTGCAACTCCTATAATTCCTGCAAATACTACTATACCTACAAGAAAATCACAGATATTTACCACTGCAGGAGATTTTCAAACGGTAGTGACCATTCACATAGTACAGGGTGAAAGGCCGATGGCCAAAGACAATGTATCACTTGGAATGTTTAATCTGGAAGGTATCCCACCAGCACCAAGAGGTGTTCCTCAAATTGAGGTAACATTTGACATAGACGCAAATGGCATACTAAATGTCACAGCAAAGGATCTTGGCACAGGGAAACAGAATAGCATAACAATTACATCCTCAACAAAGCTTTCTAAAGAGCAGATTGAAAAAATGAAAAAAGAGGCAGAGCAATTTGCAGAACAGGACAGGAAGAAAAAGGAAGAGATTGAAACACTCAACAATGCTGAATCAGTAATATATACCTCAGAAAAATTTCTAAACGACTACAGGGAAAAATTGAACCCGGAAGAAATTAAAAAGGCCCAAGAAGAAATTAATGATTTGAAGAGTGCCGTAAGTGCGAAAGATGTAGAAAAGGTAAAAGAAAAATTAAAGAATGTAGAAGAAGCGATTCAAAATCTTGGCGCCCAGATGTATAAGAATGTATCACAGAATAAGACAGATTCAAAGGAATCTGTAGATGCAGAATACAAGGATAAAGGACAGCAATAATGGCAAATGAAAAAGATTATTATTCAACACTTGGCGTTAGCAGGAATGCAACTAAAGATGAAATAAAGAAGGCATACAGGGAGCTTGCTAAAAAATACCATCCTGACCTACATCCTGAAAATAGACAAGAATACGAGGAAAAATTCAAGGAGATCAGTGAGGCATATGAAGTTCTAATGGATGATGAAAAGAGAAGAGTTTATGACCAATATGGGTCAGAGGGTGTGAAATTTGGCCCTCAGGGATTTGATTGGAACAATTTCACTCATTTCGATGATCTACAGGACCTATTAAATCAATTTTTTAAGAATATGGGTTTTGGCTCAATATTTGAAGAAGAGCCAAGACAAAATATAAGGTTGGTATTAGACATAGATCTTAAAGATGCCTATGAGGGAAATACAAAAACTGTTTCATATGAAAGGGAAATAATCTGCCCGGAGTGTAATGGCACAGGTGCAAAAGAAGGTAAAACAAGAAAATGCCCTACATGCAATGGCACAGGTCAGGTAAGGAATGTAAGGTCAATGGGTTTTATGCAGTACGTAAGTGTTCAGCCATGCCCAGCATGCAATGGAAGAGGTTATTTGATAGAAGAAAAGTGTCCGAGATGTAAGGGAAAGGGAAAAATAACAGTTCGTGAAAACCTAGAAGTAAAAATACCCAAAGGAGCAGAAAATGGCATGAATTTGAGGGTAAGGGGGAAGGGTCCAGGATCAAAGAATGGAACAGGGGATCTCATAATAACATTACACTTAAAGGATGATCAGCTTTTCAAAAGAGATGGGGATGATCTTTACCTGGACATTGACATATTTTTTACAAAAGCCGCTCTTGGCACAGAAATAAATATAGATCATATTTCTGGAGAGAACATAGGAATAAGAATTCCTTCAGGGACGCAGCCCGGAGAAGTTATACGCATAAAAGGAAAAGGAATGCCAAGACTCAATTCAAGGGGTTATGGAGATCTTCTTGTCAGGGTTAATGTTACTATTCCTAAAAATTTAACACAAAAACAGAGAGAACTATTAACTGAACTGGATAATGAGCCTGAAAAAAAAGGTTTTTTTCATAACAGGTTTAGATAAATCCTTTTGTTCATTTTTCCTTTGTTCTCATATTTGAATATTTTTATACCCTTCAATTCAGATGTTCTTTTAACATGTGTTCCACCATCTGCCTGGCTGTCAAACCCTGAAATATCAATTATTCTCAATGTTTCAACGTCAGGCAAAAGATCTTCCCTTACTCTTACTTGATTACTTTTTAGATCATCCTTTTTAATGTAAATGATCTTAATTTCAAGATCAGCGTTAACTATTTTATTGGCTTTTTCTTCAATGATAGAAATGTCCTCCTTTTTCAGGTCATAATTTACATCCATTCTAGCTTTATCAGCATAAATCTGAGATCCAGTTATCCTTGCCCCATAATCCTTGAAAAGTATGCCACTTAAAATATGAACCGCCGTATGATGTTTCATATGTGCGTATCTGATGTTCCAGTCAACAATACCTTTTATTTCTTTACCACCTGTATAATCCCTGTCCAAAACGTGAACAACAGCATTTCCATCCTTGTATACTTTGAGAACATTAAATTTTTCATCAGAGATTATTTCACCTTGATCAGAAGGCTGTCCTCCACCTTCAGGATAAAATGCTGTTTTATCAAGAACAATTTCATTCTTGTTGTATTCGGTAACGTTTGCATCAAATTCCTTTATGTAAGAATCATCTAGGTAAATTTTCTTTGTATTTGTTTCCCACATAGTTAATCTTTAAATATGTTATTTTATAAAAGCTTGATGCTTGAAAAGGGCAAATAAATTCTTAATGTAATAAAAATAATTGTATCATCAGAATTAATTTCCAGATACCACAAAATCTAAAATAATAGATTACAATTTCAATAATATGAACCCTGAAGATGTGGTTGATAAAGTTATGAATGGTGTTGTGAATATTACTGTTGAAAAAACATTGATAGACAAATACATGAATCTTGAGGAATTGAGAGGTTCTGGATCAGGTTTTGTTATATCTAAAGACACAATAGTTACAAATTACCATGTTGTTCAGGATTCTGAGGTTGTTTTTGTAAGCACAAGTGATAGTAGAAACCTCCGCGGTAAAATAATGGATACAGATAAAACATTAGATCTTGCATTCATAAATGTAGAAAATTTGAATATAGAACAACTGAAGCTTGGAGATTCTGATAGGTTGAGAGTGGGTGAAATGGTCCTTGCTATAGGAAATCCTCTTGGTGTATTTGGCTCTCCAACAGTTACCATGGGAATTATAAGTGCAACAGGCAGATCTGTGAGAGCAGGTTCGATAATGTATGAAAACCTCATTCAAACGGACGCAGCCATAAATCCTGGAAACAGTGGCGGTCCATTGGTTAATATGGATAGTGAAATAATTGGGATTACATCTGCAATGATTGCAGATGCTCAAGGAATAGGATTTGCAATTCCCATCAACATACTAAAGATCATTTTATCATCGTTACAAAAGTTCGGAAGAATTGTGAAACCGTCACTGGGAATAACAGGACTTAGCATAAATCAAATGATAGCAGAAAATTATAAACTCCCAATGGATCACGGTGTCTGGATAACAGGGGTTATACCAAATGGGGCTGCTCATAAAGCTGGCTTGATAAAAGGGGATATATTATTGAAATTCAATGACAAGGAGCTTTCCAGTATTGAAGAATTAAAATTTTTGGTTGCTACATCTGAGCTAGGGAAAGAGATAAGCATATCCATTCTTAGAAAAGGCAAAGAAATTAAAAAATCTGTAGTTCTGGGGTAAATATAATGTTATTAACAAAAGAAGAAGAAAGAATGCTTAACGGCGAATACGGCTATGGTAATGAACTGGCAATGGAGATAATATTAAAATTAGGCGAATATTATAAGGCAAAAAATACCATAAGTATAAAAAATGCACAGATATCCGGGATATCTTACAAAAATTTAGGAGAATACGGCATAGACCTTTTGAAAAAATTTAAGGATACAAAGGTAAAAGTGCCATCTTTTTTAAACCCTATAGGTTTTGATCTTGACGATCCACTCTTCTTTACATCGGATAGGAATTTTATTGAAGGGCAAACCGAGATATTAAATTTATTCAGGTCAATTGGTGCAAACTTATCACTCACGTGCACACCTTACTATCTCATTGAACCAAAAATTAAAGAGCACATAGCATGGGCGGAATCCTCGGCAATAGTGTATGCTAATTCAGTCCTAGGGGCAAGAACTAACAGAGAAAGTGGTGTATCTGCTCTTGCAGCTGCAATAACTGGTAGAGCTGCTAATTATGGTCTTCACCTCGATAATGGAAGAAAGGCCACCATAAAAATAGAATTTGATTTTAAACTTAATTTCTTTGATTATGCAATGGTGGGTCTTTACTTGGGTTCAAAAATAAAAAATGGTATTCCATATTTTAAAGGTCTTGATAATAAAAATGATGCGCTTAAATCGCTCGGAGCAGCTTTGAATTCTTCTGGGAGTATACCGATGTTCCATGCTGAAGGAATTACACCTGAATATAGGGCAGCTGACCCAGACAATGTTGATGTTATAACATTGTCGAAAGCTGAACTTGAAGAATTCAGGAGATCAATTAATTCTGATTTAGACCCTGATGTAGTAATGATTGGCTGTCCACATCTATCAGGTGAAGAGATAAAAAATATAGCCATTTTTTTAAGGAATAGGAAGATAAAAACAGGAAAAGATTTGATTTTATTTACTTCAAGAAAAGTTAAGAATGAATTTATTGATTTAGTTAATGAAATAATGAAATCAGGTGCTAAGGTATTCACCGATACATGCATGGTAGTTTCACCAATTCAAGAAAAGTTTGCTGTTGTAGGTCTTAACTCAGGTAAAGCTGCATATTATGTTGGAAAAGAAAAGAAGATTTTCTTTTCTGATATGCGTTCTCTGATGGAGATGGTTACGGATGAAAATTAAAGGTAAGGTAATATATTCGGGAAATGTCTCAGGTGAGGTTTTAAAATATGATGGTAATTTTTCATTTCTTGGGGGTGTAGACCCTAAAACAGGTTTGGTAAAAAAAATAAACAAAAATATTAAAGGCAAGGTTTTTGTTTTTGATAGCAGTGCCGGGAGCACAGTAGGGTCTTACATAATATATGGATTAATGTTTTATGGGAATGCACCCAAGGCCATATTATGTAGAAAGGCTGATGAGACAATAGTAACGGGTGCAGCACTTACAAAAATACCTACACTGGAAAACATAGATATTGAAATTTTCAGTAACGGAGACCTGGTCCAGATAATAAACGATGAAATAAGCATTGACATCGAGCCAACTGAAGTTGTAACCTCAATATTGGTCCACGATGGTAAAATTCTCTTACTCAGGAGAAGTAATAAAGTTTCGACATACAGGGGGAAATGGGCAGGTGTTTCAGGATATAAAGAAAATCTTTCGCCTGTAGATGCCGCCAGAAAAGAAATAATCGAGGAAACTGGTATAAATGATGCGAAATTGATTAGAGAAGGAGGATTCATTTATTTGAGAGATGGAAAAAGGCTTTGGAAAATTCACATATTCCTATGGGAAATTAAAAGTGATAACATCAGCATTGATTGGGAACATACAACATACCAGTGGATTAAACCAGAAGAAATAAAAAATTTTGAAACGGTCCCTGGTCTGAAGGACGTTTTAGAAAGGCTTTTAAACCAAAATATTTAAAGTTTTTGAATTGTAATTGAACCTGTTGGGCAGTTATTAACACATTCTGTACAGCCCTCTATGCAAGTTTCCGGATGAACAACTTTGCTTACATTTTCTATTGTGAATACAACTGGGTTTGCAGGGCATACTGATGCGCAAATGCCGCAAGCTATACAGGTTGCCTCATCTACTACTGGTTTTTGTGCCATTTAAATCACCTTGCTACTGTAATGATAAATTTCATATAAATGTTTTGTTAATAAAAGGTAAATGCCCTATATAAGAACTGATAAATTAAATGCTGAAAAACTTCGTCTGGATCTACGAAAGAAGAAAATGCTTGACCCTGATTTTGAAATATTTTCAGATGATGATTTTGTATATTTTCCAATTTCTGAGAATTATGAAAATTATGAAATATTATACATCAATGGTAAAAAAAGAAAGCATGATACGCCATATAAAAAAATATTAAACGCTCTGAGCTTAGATAATGGATTGAAAAACCTAGTTCCTTCACACTGGGAAAAGTATGGGGATGTTGTTCTTATACAGTTGCCTGAAAAACTTCTTAATTATAAAAGCGAAATCGGTGAAGCATTTGCAAAGGTTTTGAGAGCAAAAAGTGTTCTTCTGTATAAAGGTGTCAAGGGTGAAATGAGGATACCGGATACAGAATTTATTTATGGAAACAATGCTTTGACTATCCATGTTGAAAATGGCATATTTTACAAATTTGATGCATCAAAAATAATGTTTTCTTCAGGAAACGTCGATGAAAGGATCAGGATGGGTAAAATTGAAGCATTTAACGAAAAAATAATAGACATGTTTGCTGGCATAGGCTATTTTTCACTGCCAATAGCTAAATATACATTTCCTGATGAAGTAATATCAATAGAAATGAATCCTGAATCATTTTATTATCTGAACGAAAATATCATTTTAAACAGTGTAAAAATAAAAAGCATTTTTTCTGATAACAGGAACCTTGAAATTAAAGATTACGGTGATCGCATTATAATGGGATATATAAAAACAGAAGAATTTGTTCCTTATGCAGTCAGAATGTTAAAGCACAAGGGAATAATACATTATCATGATACATGGACAACAGACGAGTTAAAGAAAAGAAACGAAAAAATACAATCAATATTCGGCGAATATTTATACGATGTAAAGAGATTTCATATTCTGAAGTCCTATGCCCCCCATATATGGCATGTTGTAATAGATATAAAAATTCGAAAAGTTTAAACTATATTAACAATTCTACTTTATCAAATGGAAAAAACATCTAATAAAAAGAAAAAGCTTGATATGTCCAAAAACAATGAATTTAGGTATTTGCTTAAGGAAATGGTTGAAGACTTGCCTGAGAACCAGAGGGGTTCTATTTTCGGAGCAATATATTCAAAGGCTAGCAAGCAGGGTATTTATGAGGCAAGGGATTATATAATCAGGATAAAGAATGAAGGAATAATAGATGAAAAAAAGGCAAAAAATATGATAGATCTTCTTTTTAAGTACAGTAAGTATTATTAATATGCCAGAGTAAAAAGTGTGTGGTCTTTTTCCACATCAAACAAGCCCATTCTGGCACCTGCATCAATCCACCCATGGGCATAATTTACAGCGGCAAAGGCATTAACTAGATCTCCTTGTGTGAAAAAATAATTAGCATCACTAAAATAGCTTTTTGCCATTTCAAGGAAATCGATCGCTATTTTCCAGAGGTGTGAATTTTCTGGAGCAGCTATTTTTATTTTTTTCAGTGCACTTTCCGTTTTTTTAAGGTAAGAAGAGACCTTTTCATTACTTAGATCCTGCGACATTTACACTCTCACCACCGTGCTTTGTTTCCCTTGGTCTTACCTCAACAAATAAAGGCATGGAAAGACTGGCACCAGTTACTAGCGCCACACCTACGGGAAGCCTTTGTATTTCGTCCAGTGAAGATTTTGTTAGTCCCTCAACGGAGTCACCTATAGTCTTTAAATCATTTGGATTTGTTACTTTGAGAATTATCTGAGTGTTACATTGGCTGAGTATGTTTTTGTCCACCTTTGCAGGTCTTTGACTTATTATACAAAGACCAAGGCCAAATTTTCTTCCTTCTGAGGCAATAGTCCTTAAAATTTTTGATGAAAGTGCCTTTCCCTGCTGAGGTATGAAATTATGTGCCTCTTCAACAACAAACATCAGAGGTGGTAATGAATCCCGCTTTCTTAATTCAAAAAGTGCATAGGCGAGCCTTTGAACGACCATTTCCTGTATATCAGGTGAAACACCTTTTAAATTGATAATTGAAACTTTTCCATTCTGAACTATCTCATCTATCTTTGTCCCGACATCGGCAAAAATTCCTTCATCATCAAGAACTGAAAGGGCATTTACCAGTGCACTTACAGTAGCAGAATTTTCATCTTTTTCAAGTAGATTAATTAAATCTTTTAGGTAAAAATTTCCTTTTATTGATTTAAGGTGATCAATTGCGTTTCTCAGAGGAACAAGGTAAGGCCTAAAATCAGTAAAATTTATTAGGCTTAGAAGTTCCCTTGGTGTAATCTGTGACAGTGTAAATTTCAAAGGCTTAGAGCCTTTATTTGTTTTTGTATCTGGTGTGAATTCTATAATCTTGTCAGGATAACCGCGTGGTCTTACAGAAAATTTTTCCATAGATTTTGAAGGCTGTGCTGGAAATTTTAATGAAATGTATTCACCATGGGGATCGATTACCACAGTTGTTACATTGTGCTTAATAAGCTCTTCAATTATGACACCCGTAAGATAACTTTTTCCCCCACCAGTTTTTGCAAGTATACTGACATGCTTTTGAACGAGTGCATTTATATCTAAGAAAATAGGTATCATATGGTTGTACAAGAGCCCTATATAAGCACCTTTCCCCTCAATAGTTTCAAGTCCAATAGTTTCTTTTATCAAAGAATCTTTTGCCTTATAAACAGGTTCACCGGCTTTGAAAGGAGTTTTTGGTACCTGAAGAATACCTTTGTTATCCCTGTAGCCTATTATGCTCACAAAACCTAAAAGAACCTCCTGAATGGGAACGGTTTCCCCTGCATTGATCAGCAGTGCTTTTTCCACAGAAACATCAGTTTTTCTTTCCAATCTTTCCAGTCTACCTAGTACCCATCCAGAATTCTGATGAAAAATTTGAACATAATCCCCTTGATCTATTATGCCCGTTACTGTTACCTGTACCTCTGTTGTACTTACATCACCGTAAACAATTCCAATTTTGTTCATGTCATCCATTTTAATCACTATAAATATAAATAGTTAATATTTAACGTTTTTTCAGATTAATATTATATAAATAATAAAGAATATAAAGCCAATAGTTAAATAATAAACACTAAACTTTCTTCTGAATATAAAAATTGAATATAATATTGACACAAGTGTAGTGGCAAAAACGCTCAAAAATACATAAATGTCAAGATTCCATGGAATTAATAAAAGTGCCATACCAGGATAAATTGTTGAATAAAGGATCTTTTCACCAACAAGAGAAGATATGGAAAGCGTATCTTTGCCTTTAAATCCCCATATCATTGCCGTTATAGTTTCTGGTATGGCAGTGGCTGTTGGAATCAATATAATAGAAATGGCGAGAAGGCTTAAATGGAAATTAGATGAGAAATCTAGCAATGATGAAAGTAACATCCTTGATCCAATGTATATTAAAATTATTGAAAGCAGAATCTGTAATACTGGTCCTAATTTTTTTCCGAGATATATTGAAAAAAATGGTTTTTCAGTATATTCAAACATTTCAGCCTCCTCCCTTTTAAATATGATGTAAAAGTATACAACATACGATGCGATAAAAATTAAACCAACAAAAATTGATGTAAAAGGCAAAAAATATGGTAGTAATGTAAAAGGAAAAAGCAAAGATATGAAAAGATAAGGTATGAAAAGGTTTCTGTCCACATTAATATTTTTTCTAAATTTTTTTAATATAATACCTCCTGCTAAAATAGATAGAAATACCAGCGTATATGATAATGATGATGACATGAAAGTTTCACCAAAAATAGTCCCTATCGCTTCCTGAGAACCTGAAAAAGAACCAATCTGAAATATGGCAATAAAGAATATTATTAATTCAGGGAATGATGTAAAAAGTGGAGATACGATTGTACCCACAAAACTCTTTGAAAAATTTAATTTAAAACCTATGAACTCAATAGCATTTACAAATAGCAAGGAAGCAAAAAAGACAAGAAATATGCTAACTATGAGATCATAGATCATCAGTGATGGATAATAAAGAAATGTTATAAATAAGTATTCCATTAAGAAATCATGCTTCAAATTTACACTGGAATAGGAAAGGGAAAAACGACAGCAGCATTCGGGTTGGCAATGAGAGCAAAAGGAAGAAACAAGAAAGTTGGAATAGTTCAATTTGCTAAACCAGAAGAATCAGGTGAATTTATTTCCGCTAAAAAATTAGGTATAGATATATACCATTTTGGATATCCTGGTTTCATAATTAAAAAACCAAGGGAAGGGGATTTTGAACAGGCAAAAATTGCATGGGCAAAGGCAAAAGAAATGATATCAGATGACTATGAAATTATTATACTAGATGAATTAAATATTGCACTATTCTATGAACTTCTGAATATTAAAGAAATAGTTGAGTTTCTCAAAAATTACAAGGAAAAGAAAGAGATAGTCATTACTGGAAGATACGCTAAAAAAGAACTTCTCGACATTTCAGATCTTGTTACCGAGATGAATCTTGTAAAACACTATTTTGAGAAAGGTATCATTGCAAGAGAGGGCATAGAGTTTTAATCCTTTATCAAATGCTTTTTCAGAATTTCTGATAAGTCTATTACCTCATCCACAAAATCCCTTACCATTTCAATATTCTTTGAGGAGGTGACAACTATGCTCACCTTCAAATTTGGATTGTAGTCTTTCTTTATTTTATTGACAGTCAATGCAACCAGGATATTGTAACCATCATCACTCGAAGAAAGATAAATCTGTTTAGCTTTTTTTATCCCTGCCTTAATTAATGCTTCAGGGTTGTCGGCCCTTTCTCTGAAAACCAAAAAGCCATCGCTCCTTAGAAAAGTATAATTCTCCTGATCTCTAACAATAAGAATCAAAGGTTCTTCCCTTTTCTTCAATTCGTATATTATAGCTTGTATTAAAGGCGAGTAACCGCAAAAAATTATGTGTTTTTTTAATCCGGCAAATTCAACATTTTCCATAACATTCACCACCTTTTCCATCCTTTTTTGAAGAATAGGACCTAAAAAGCTAGCTATTGCACCAAAAAATGATGCAATGCCTAGAATAACCAAAGACGATGTGAACATTCTACTTAAAAATGTAACAGGCAATATATCCCCAAAGCCGAGGGTGGTCATGACTTCAATGGTATAGTAAAGAGCTGTTCCTAAATCTTTTATGGGAGGAGAAAATTCTGTACCTATCAATAACGATCCGAAAATTCCGTACAGCAGTGAGAAGAAAATTAATGCAATTGAGACTAAAGCCTCATTTGGAATATTTCCAAGAGGAGGATATACATAAGAATCTTTATACTTTATTAAAAAATAAAGTGCTAGGCTATTCAAAGTAAGACCACCTATATCAATGTAAAATATCTGGGATGTTCTGAATATAATTGTTATATAATAAAAAAAGATGAAAGTTATAGCCATATACCAGCTAGTCCATGTTCTTCTTTTAAGACTACTGTAAATTATGATTAAAAAAATACCATACAGTAAAGGCAAAAATGCTCCAGTTGTACCCATTAAAATACTCTCTTTAAAGACATTAGAATAGAATTTCTCATGAATATCAATCAAAACTATTCCGGTGATTATCTCATACAAACCTATAGAAATTACAAGGTAGGGTACCAGCTTGATACGTTTTTGCATTATTTTATTAATGCTTTTGTAATTAAAGTATTTTTCCTTTTTTTTGGAAAAGTTTAAAATACTTTCCATCAATAACATATTTCCGGTGAATAGGAATGATGGGTAGCGAAGATGAAGATAAAGTAATGAATCAGGTATTTGGTGGCTTTATTACTGCAATAATTGGTTTAAAAGTAGATACAACACATATTGAAGATATTGCAAAATTACTAAGGGACAGCCCGAATGTCGAAGATCTTTTTCTCGTTACAGGTGACCTTGACTTAATAATTAAAGTAAAATTTTTAAATTACAAAGATCTTAAAGATTTTATTTTAGAAAAAATAGGAAAGCTTCAAGGCATTCAAGATACATCAACTATGGTTGTTGTGGCTCCATATAAGGAAAGAGGGATAATGCTGAGTGAGAAATAGAGGTGAAAAAGATGTCAAAAACAGATGAGGATTTGAATAACATTTTGATTTTGCTTGATGATCTTGTAAGCGATCAATCCATACCAAGAAACCTTAGAAAGAGTGCAAATGATGCAAAAGAAAGATTAAACAATAAAAAAGAGGGTATGGATCTTAGAATTTCAGGCGCTATTTTCATTCTGGAAGAGCTTGTAAATGATCCTAGCCTTCCAATTCACGCCAGAAGCTCAATTTTTACCATTATCGGAAAGCTTGAAGCCCTTTCTGGGGCCATTTCCTAAATATAAGTTTAAAAAAATATCTCTCAGAGAAAGAACGAAAATAATAAAGAAGAATATTACTAGGATAATATGCTCAATTAAATAGGTAAAATTTTCCATAAGAATAAATTGAAATAAGAAATTCAGGCCTATGATTATCGCAATCACGTAAATAGAAAGCAAAAATAAATTTAAAAAATGGCTTATAGAGATCTTTAAATTCTGACCGAAAAATAGAGAAAGAATAGCTCCTATAAGAACTAAAAAAATCGACACCAAAAAGAAAAATTTCCAGGAAGAAGATCCAAAAAGGTTAAAATAATAACCTATGAAAAATAAAATTATCAAGGAAAGAGCATCAACAAATGGATCATATTTTTTGTTTGGCATTTTACATCTCAGAAATACCTTCAAATTCATCTTGAAGCTCTATCATCACCTGCGAAAGAAGATCATCAAATGTTGTTGCCTTATATTCCCTTAATCCCCCTATATCACTGTTCAATTTTGCAACAAAACTTTTTTTGTCAATCAAGAATTCAATTGTGCAAAGAGTCTCCTCCATTATTACATCACCTAATTTAAATCTGATAAAAATCTATTATTTAATGTTTTTTATCGTTTTTGCTGTATCGACTAATTATTTTTATTTTCAAATATTCTTATTTTTTATTTTTAGGTAATAACTTTTTAATGTATAGAAATTTTTATAAATGTTTTTGCAATAGGTGCCCATATCTGAGAATTAAATTATAAAAGCTTGCCATGCATACATAATTTAAAAGTCGGTCCTATCAGGATTACTAGAAATCGTAAAAAATTATAGTAATATAAAATTTCTATTCCTCAGGCCAAGATTAACATAATCAAGTATAATGTAAGGTGCCATAATGACCAATATAATAACACATACGGATTCAGACGGCGTAATATCTGCATACCTCATACAAAAATATGTTGACCAAGCAAAAAAAATACTTTTTTCAAATCCTTCAATCATAAGAGATTCAATAGCAAGGTCAATCATAGGTGAAAAGAATTTTGACAAATTATTTATACTTGACATAGCTGGAAATGATCACGCTGTGCATCTTTCATCCGTGTATGAAAAGACTTACTGGTTCGACCATCATCAATGGGCTCCTATCACCAGCTATGAAAACGTTGAAATCCATATCATGCAGGAGCCAAGCGCTGCGCAGGTTATTTCAGATGTATATGCTCTTGATGATTATATGGTTGAAATGGCAAACCATATAGATCAAAATGACATAAAAAATGAAATTGAAAAAAAATTCAGAGACATGATTTCAGCTATAAGGCTTTACAAAAATCGCTATTATGAAAAGGTCTTAGAAAATTTGGTTTTTGACCTCGTAAATAGAAATGTAGAAAGTATCATTTCTGAAAACTCTGAAATGATAGATAGCTTTAGAAAGTATGTGGAGGTCGTAAAGAAAAAGTTGGAAAATGAGATAGTATTTTTAAAAATTAACGGAAAGAAAATTGCAATACTGGAAACGGAAGAAAATATACCTGTTTACAAGATTCAAGAGATGATAGATCCTTCAAAATGGGACGTTCTAATTGTAAAATTCTTGCGTTCTGGCAGGGATTATTCATATACAAAGCTGGAATTCAGGTCGAAGAAAACGGACATATTAAAAATAGCCAGAGCCTTTGGTGGTGGAGGTCATATACTAGCAGCGGGAGCATCAATAAACGGGTACATTACATTCAATGATATACTTAATGCAATAAACCTATTTTTATAAATAATAGTATTTACTTCCTTTTTGGTAAATAGCTAATCTCACTGCCTCTTCAATCAATTTTTCCCTTGTAAACTTATTTTGGGTTAAAAAACCTATTGCCCCATTCTTCTTTCCTATGTCTTTTGTTCCATAATATTCATCAAACCTTTTTCCTATTTCACCATCATCAAAGAATTCCATGAATGTATCCGGATACACAAAACCCAAGCTTCTTGAAAAGTCTGCATTCCCAAGTTTGTCCAATAAAACAACATAATGTACATCAAAATATTTTTTAACATAGCTGTCCCATAGAAGACCTGCTTCAATACCTATTCCGTAGTCCCCATCACCTAGGGCTTCTTTTGCCCTTTTATACGCACAGTATATTATTTCATTATCATAAGGTTGACCTTTAAGACCCTCTATCTTTTTACCATTGACTTCAAAATCCTTAAAAAATGGGGAAAAGGCATTTTTAACAGCATTTATTTTAGTTTCGTTTTCGGAACCAACATTTATAACTATTTTTTTTAACCTTCTTCCAAATTTGTCAATGTCTCCAGATACTATCCTCGTCGAAGCAACAGGTATAAGATCTTCAGCCAAAACCCTTCCTACATTGTATATTTTCATTTCTTTAAGTCCATGACTTCTCCTAATTCTGTTTATTTCTCTTGCATACAATCTTGTTTCATAAGACACAACTATTGCATCAAAATCTTCATTTACTGTAGGTCCATAGTGATCTTCAATCATCCTAATTTCGAAATTTTTTTTAAATTTTTTAACATAATTTACAAGATTTCCATATCTAACACTGTAGGGATTTACGTCATATTTTCTTGCAATTTTAGCGAACTTATCGCTTGTAAGACCTATCAAAACATCATCGCCAAGTTCGAAAGCCTTGTCGAGTAGACTCTTATGGCCTTTATGCAGAATATGAAATGTACCTCCAACAGCTACTTTCATTTAAACCATTAAACCTTAATGTAAAATAGTATTAATTTTTATTCATTCATTTCATTCAAATCTTTCATTATCATTTCCATAGTTTCTTTTGGATCCCTATAATAGTTAGTTATTATTTTCCATATATCTCTAAAATCCGTTATATTCTTATTGTCCAGGTACCTAATCACATTGATTCTTCTCTCAAATTCCTGATCCATTTCATCATGTGTCCAATTCTTTATGTTTATTATCTTATCGAACAAGTAGCTGTGACCTTTGAATATAAATCTATCTTTCTTAGGATCCCATTCAAACACAACATTTGTAATCAATTCATTTGTTTCTGGCTCGAAACCTACTATTTCCACAATCTCTTTAATTCTCCTTACTAACTCATCTTTTACTTTGACCTGAGTCTGAATAACAACATTGTTAAGAGCAGTCATAAGGATACGAGGTGTACCAATCGGGGGATTCTCAAGTCTGTTTACCATTGCTTTAACGGATTCAGCATGCATGGTTGAGTACGTTGTATGGCCTGTGGCCATTGCTTGAAACATTGTATATGTTTCTTTTCCTCTTACCTCTCCCACAATTATGTACCTAGGCCTCTGCCTCAATGCCGCTCTGACAAGATCGTACATGTCTATTTCTCCAGAGGCCTTGCCTGCAATACTTTTTTCCCCTATACCGCTCCTTGTCGTTCCAGGTATCCAATTCTGATGCGGTAAGTTTATTTCTCTTGTATCTTCAATGCTTACTATTTTTGATGCGGGTGGAATAAATATGGCAATACTATTCAATGTAGATGTTTTTCCGCTTGCTGGTCCGCCTATAACAATCATCGATTCCCCAAGCTCTACACCCAGCCATAAATATGCAACCATTTCCGGACTTGCAGTCCCAAATTTTATTAAATCGGTGGGCGTAAAAGGCCTTTCCTTGAACCTTCTAATTGTAAAAGTTCCACCCCTTGTAGTTACTTCTCTGCTATATGTTGCCTGAACCCTGTGACCTTCAGGTGTAGTTCCATCAAGTATAGGATCAGATACAGAAATTTGTTTCATACATTTCTGACCTATGTACACTATGAAACTATTCAGTTCGTTATCATCTTTAAACACTATATTTGTTTTAATAGAACCGTACAATCTATGGTAAATGTAAATTGGTATGTTTACACCATCGCAAGATATGTCCTCGACATTTTCATCATTTATAAGAGGATCAATTTTCTGGTATTTTATAAAGTCCCTTTTTACGTAGTAAAAAATTCTTTCCATATCCATTTCCGAAACATTTATCATTCTCGATTCCAGGAATTTTTTTACTGATTCAGTTAGATATTGCTCTTTTTCTACTTGTGTTCTTAAATACCATTCAAATTTTAATGTTTGATTTAACGAAGAATATACCTCATTAAGTATTTCAGATAATTTTGAGTTTAAAGGAGGTTCAATGGCTTCATAATAATATTCGAAATTTTTTGTATTGAATAAAATTCTCGCAAACGTATATGGATAGTTAATTTTATAAATCTTCTCAATCTTAAAATCGGGATTCTCTACCTTGGGTATTGGTGTAAGACTTGAAAATAAAGTCTCACCTTGTACGACTTTAATTTTTCTTGATTTTGAAGATTTTATAATCTTAGAATATATTCTATATGTATAGTTGTTGAAAACATTTGATCTATGCTCCTCTTTTTCCACCAACTTGAGCACCTCATTTTTATTAAGTATTAAACGACTATTTAAATATTGTTATGAATGATCACTTCATCCCTTCCAGCATTCAGAAAATACACATTTTCGCCTTCAAATATTGTGGCCTTCTCGAACTTGAAATTCTCTGGGCCTATGTATCTTCCCTTGAATTCAATTCCGTTCCTTAAATCTTCGGGGTTCATGAGTGAAATTTTTTCAATGAACTCTTGAATATCATTTTTCAATAATGGGCCCAGTTTTGATAAATCAGGATTTGACTTTAAAATTTTTTCATATATGTTGGCTTGGTTTGCAAATTCAAGATCCTCAATTTTTAAGGAATTTATGATAACATCCCTTGCAAATTCAAAAATCTCTTTTCTATCTGTTATGACAGTTACTTTTTTTATAGAATTTCTCCTGTGCTCTATCTTCCATCTTCTTATTGTTGCTATTAAATCTCTTATCCTTCTACCCTCTTCAAGAAATTCTATACTATATGGCTCAGGCCATTTTTCCAGATGTATTGAAATTTTTCTCTCATGCTTTGAAAATATCCTTTGATATATTTCTTCCGTAATGTGTGGAATAAAAGGAGCATAGAGCTTAACAACACCCAAAAATATTCTGTAAAGGGTTGCCTTGGTATTTGCGTCCGTTTTTACTTTGAATTTTACCATTTCTAAGTAGTGGTCAGCAAATACATGCCAGAAAAACTCATCAATCTCCTTAATAGCCCTATCAAATCTGTACTCATTCATATAAAATGTTACATTTTTAACAGTTAGGGAAAATTCAGAAATTATCCATTTATCAATAATATCCAGTGGACTAGATTCAACTTTTGATTCAACATTGATCTCCATAAAATTAGTTACATTCCAGAGCTTAGTCAAAAGTTTTCTGCCATGGATAATCTCCCTTTTTCTGAAAGGTGTATCTTCACCTGGCATGCACGTGGCTGTGAAATACCTGAATGCATCTGTTCCATATTCTTCTATTATCTTCAATGGATCTACAACATTACCCCAGGATGCATGCATAGGTCTTCCATCTTCAGCAAGAATATGCCCATCTATGAAAATATTCTGCCAGGGTTCCTCACCTGTAATTACTTTGCATCTAAGCAATGAGTAGAATGCCCATGTTCTGATGATATCGTGCGCCTGAGGCCTTAAGCTCATAGGATATAATTTTTTGAATTTTTTACCATCACGATACAGAAAAGCATTGTAAAGAGGTGAAATTGAAGAATCAACCCATGTATCAAATACGTCTTCCACCCCTTTAAGTTCTGAACCGCATACTGGACATTTTTTAACTGGTGGACTTTCTCTTGTTGGGTCAATGTAATCCATCCTATTCAAAAGATCTTGCTTTTTTGGATATACTGTATGACCATTCCTGCAAATCCAAGCTGGTATTGGCGTAGCAAAATATCTCTGCCTTGAAACAACCCAATCCCATTCCAAATTTTTTGTCCAGTCCTCAAGCCTTATTTTCATAAAATCAGGGTACCATTTAATGTTGTTAATGCTCTTTAATATTTCATCCTTAAGGTCCAACGTTTTTATAAACCATTGTTCTTTGTTTATTATTTCAAGCGGAGTGCCGCATCTCCAGCAGGTTCCAACATTATGATCAATTTCATCTATCTTTAAAATCCTGTGTTCATTTTCAAGATCCTCTATTATTTTTTTTCTGGCATCTTCATAGTATAAGTTGGAATATTTTCCTGCTATGGTTGTCAACTTACCTTCTTCGTTAATGCTTTTTATAATATCAAAGCCATGCTTCTTTATAAGTTTCAAGTCATTTTTGTCCCCAATAGAACAGACCATTTCTATCCCCGTACCAAAATTCATGTCTATTGAATCATCCGAAATTATAGGTACTTTTTTACCAAAAATAGGAATGATGGCATTTTTTCCTTTAAGTTTTGCATATCTTTTATCGTTCTCATTATATGATAAGAATAAACAAGCAGGTATCAATTCAGGTCTCGTCGTTGCAATTGTAACTTTCTCACTATTTTCAAGGTCAAATTCAATATAATAAAGTTTAGTTTTTTTCTCTACATATTCTATTTCAGATTCTGCTATTGCAGTACCGCACCTTGGACACCAGTTGACTGGATGAAAGCCTCGATAAACAAGGCCCTTTTCCGCCATATCTAGAAATGTTAACTGTGTAACCCTCCTGTATTCAGGTGAATCTGTCTGATAATAAATGGATGGGTCCATGGATTCACCAAGTATTCGGAACTGCATCTCCATAGTTTCTATCTTTGAATGTGCAAATTCTTCACACCATTTTATAAATGTGTGTCTATCCACATCTCTCATTTTTACATTTTTCTCCTTTTCTACATTTACCTCTATAGGCATACCATTCACATCAAAGCACAAAGGGAAAAACACATTATAGCCTAACATTCTTTTATATCTTGCAATTATATCAATATGTGTATAATGTGTTGCGTGACCAAGATGTAATGCACCGCTTGCATATCTGGGAGGATTGTCTATAGAATATGTTTCCTTGTTAGAAAAAAAATCGTATCTGTAAATTTTCTCCTTAGACCAAAATTCTTGCCATTTGCTCTCTATTTCCTTAGGTTCGTAATTCATTATAGAACTAAATTGGAAGATACAATAAAAACTTTTTTAATGATTGAAACCTTTCCGGAAAACATGGATGCTTATGTTGTTTCTGCTGCCAGAACACCTGTTGGTAAATATGGTAAAGCTTTTTTGAATGTTTCCGCGCAGGATCTTGGAAAGATTGCTGTAATTGAGGCATTAAAGAGAGCAAACATTTCCACCAATGATGTGGACGAAGTCATAATGGGAAATGTTCTTCAGTGTGGTCTTGGTCAGAATCCTGCGAGACAGGTTGCTTTAAATGCAAATTTACCCAATACCATTCCTGCATTTACATTAAACAAGGTATGCGGTTCAGGATTAAAGGCCGTTATGCTGGCTGCACAATCTATAAGGGCAGGTGATCAGGATATCGTTGTAGCTGGTGGTATGGAAAATATGAGCCAGGCACCTTATTATATGAGAGGTGCAAGGTTTGGTCTGAAGTACGATAATACCACTCTCTACGATGAAATGATAATGGATGGACTTTGGGATGCTTATTACAATGTTCACATGATCAAAACAGGAGAAGTAATATCAGAAAAATATAATTTAACAAGGGAGGAAATTGACCTGTTTGCATATGAAAGCCATATGAAAGCACATAAAGCAACTTTAGACGGTACATTTTCAAAGGAGATCGTACCGGTTAAGACAGATACTGGTATAGTTGATAAGGATGAAGGAATAAGACCAGACACTACTCCAGATAAGCTTGCAAAATTGAAACCCGCTCTTAAGGATGGAAAGTATGTGACAGCAGGAAATGCCTCTCAGCTCAGTGATGGTGGCGCAGCTGTTGTTGTGATGAGTGAAAGGAGGATGAAGGAACTCGATTTAGAGCCAATGGCAAGGATAATCTCGTACAATACATCTGGTGTTGATCCTCTTTATGTTATGGAAGCACCTGTACCGGGGGTAAAAGCACTTCTTCAAAAGACAGGTTTATCTATAAAAGATATTGATGTTTTTGAACACAATGAAGCTTATGCTTCTGCTAGTTTGGCCGTAAAAAAGGCATTGAATGTGCCTGATAATATATTTAATATTCATGGTGGTGCCGTGGCACTTGGTCATCCTATAGGAGCAAGTGGCGCTAGAGTGCTCACTACACTTTTATATGCATTAATTGAAAGGAAAGGCAGATATGGAATAGCCACAATATGCCTTGGGGGAGGCAACGCTGTAAGCGTGCTCATTGAAAACATGAGGTGAATGAAAATGAGAGTAACAGTTTTTGGTGCTGGTACAATGGGTCGTGGAATTGCGCAAGTATTTGCAACATATGGGCAAAGTGTTCTTCTTATAGATGTCGAACAGAGGTTTATAGATACCGGAATTAATGGCATAAGAACTAGCCTTTTTAAGCTAAAAGAAAAGAACCAGATATCAGAGGAGCCTGAAAAAATATTGGTAAGAATAAGAACATCTATAGATATCGAAGATGCAAGAGATTCAGACCTTATTGTTGAGGCAATAGTTGAAAAGTTTGAAATGAAAGCAGATCTATTTAAAAAATTGGATGCAATTCTCGACAAGAATGTAATTTTTGCAAGTAATACATCATCAATATCTATCACAAGGCTTGCAAGTGTTACAAAAAGGCAGGAGAAATTTGTAGGCTTGCATTTTTTCAATCCTGTACCTCTAATGAAATTGGTAGAAATAGTTAAAGGTGAAAGGACTGATGACAAAACCGTCGATTTCGTATATGGACTCGCAAAATCACTTGGAAAAATACCTATAAAGGTCCAGGATTATCCGGGTTTTGTTGCCAACAGAATACTTATGCCTCTGATCAACGAAGCAGTAAATGCTCTTATGGAGGGTGTAGCTACAAAAGAGGACATAGATAGTGTGGCAAAATTCGGGTTGAACCATCCAATGGGGCCATTGGAACTTGCAGATCTTATAGGCCTGGATGTTTGTTTGGATATCATGAATGTACTTTACATGGACTTTGGTGATCAGAAATACGCTCCATCACCATTACTTAAGAGAATGGTTGCATCAGGAAAGCTTGGGAGAAAATCAGGTGAAGGCTTTTACAAATATAAATAAATCTAAAAAATAATTTTTTTGCCTTTTCTCAGTACATCAGAAACGAAATTTACACCAAAATGATAACCTATATGGGTATAGGATTTTACATCCATAATTATCAGGTTAGCATCTTTTCCGGGTTCTATTGATCCGAATTTGTCCTGCATACCTATTGCAAATGCTGCATTATATGTGGCTGCTACAATTGCCTCTTCCACCGACATTCTCATTTTGTAAATCGATAGAGAGATTATTTCTTGCATGCTCTCTGTATAGCAGTTTGGATTGAGGTCAGTACCTATAGCTACTGGGACATTGTTTTCAATGAATTTTCTTGCATTTGCATAATTATCCTGAAATAACACATATGCTGTTCCTGGCAAAAGAACAGCAACAGTATTTTTTTCGCTCATGTATTTCATAGTTTCATCCGGGGTTTTCAAAAGATGATCCATTGAAATGAAATCAAATTTTTTTATTAAAGAACTGCATCCTATGTATTCCAGTTCATCTGCATGCATTTTTAGTATGAAATCCTTTTCAATAGCTTTTTTTAGAAATATTTCAGTCCATTCTTTTGAAAAAGCACCTTTGTCACAGAAAACATCAACAGTGTTCGAATATTTTTTTATTTCATCTAGGTTATTTATTATCTCATTTACAAATTTTTCTTCTTCCATGCCTTTTGGTACAATGTGCAGAAGAAAGGTAGGCAGGATGTCAATTCTGTAATATTTAGCGAGTTTTCTGATCACCTTAAGAATCTTTATTTCATTCTTGATGTCTATACCGTAACCTGACTTTGCTTCTATTGCAAGGGTACCATTTTTGATCATGTACTCTACCCTTTTTGATGATTCTTGGAAAAGCTCGCTTTCAGATGCATTTCTCGTTTTTTTTACGGTGTAATAAATTCCCCCGCCAGCATTTTGGATATCCAGATAACTTTTGCCCTGCAATTTCATCGGTAATTCAAAGTCCCTGTAACCGGAAAATACTAGATGTGTATGGGGATCAACGAATGCAGGCATTACTATCTTTCCAGATGCGTCAATTCTTTTATCAATTTTTTCAGGTAATTCTTTTGATATTTTTTTTACTTTCCCATTTTCCAACCATACATTTGCATTCTTAACTACCCCTAAATCCCGCATCTCAAGTCCTTTCTTTGGATACTTTCCATTATTTGGTATGGTTAAAATTTCTGAAGCATTTTCAATTACTATCATAACTGATCTATTATCTTGAAAATTTCTTTTTTCCTCTTCTCCATCTCCTCCCTTGATATTTTGTTCCAGTTATTCCCCTGAGGATCAATTGAAACAATGAGCGGACCGAAATCTATGGCATCGAAAATCCATATTGCTTCAGGTGAGCCAAGCTCTTCGAGATAATACACACCTTCTACTTTATGGAAACTTTTTGCAGCTAGTGCCCCTGCACCACCAGTGTATGTTGCATATATGCCTTTCACTTTTTTAAGGCCTTCGGAAGTATTGTCGCCCATTCCCCCCTTTCCAACTATTATTCTCACGCCGTAAAGATTTATAACCTCTTTTTCAAAAAGATCCATCCTAGATGATGTTGTTGGGCCTGCTGCTAGCACCTGCCATTCAATACCTTCTTTTTTGACAACTGGGCCGCAGTGGTACATAACCATTTTTGAAGGGTCAAAAGGCAACTTTTCACCTTTTTCATGTAGCTCAAGCATAAGCTGGTGAGCCTCATCCCTTGCAGTGAATACTTTTCCAGTTACGTATATGACATCTCCCATCTTCAGATTTTCAATTTTATCTAGATCTTCTGGAATTTTAAATTTGTACATCATTTACTGCTTCACCTCCACATTACCTTTGGAATCAATTTTTATTATTGCTCTTCTATCCGCCCAGCATTGGACAACAAGTCCTACGGGCAAGGATGCAGGATGCCTGTATGCATATTCTATATGAACATCTAGAACGGATGTTTTACCACCCCATCCCATTGTTCCTACATCAGTTTTGTTTAATATGTCTAGCAACTCTAATTCCAAATCGGCCACTTTCTTCTCCTCATGTCTCTGACCAAGTGGTCTTAAAAGTGCCCTTTTTGCTAATATCATAGAGAGATCAGAACCACCACCAATGCCAAGACCTATTATTGTAGGCGGGCAGGGGTTTGCACCTGCTTTTATTACTTGCTCTACCACAAACTTCTTTATCCCTTTTATCCCCTCTCCTGGTTTTAGCATACCCAATGCACTTGCATTTTCAGATCCACCACCTTTTGGAAGAACATATATTGTAGCGTCATTTCCATTCCTTAAAAACCAGTTTATGTATGGAATAAATCTACCCACATTGTTCCCAGGATTCTTGCCGGTGAAAGGATCAACTGCATTAGGCCTGATATAATACAAATTTGTAGCCTTCGCAACAGATGCTGTAATAGCATTCACGATCTCTTTCTTATATGGAAAATCAAAACCTACATCCAAGAAAAATGTCTGGGTGCCCGTATCCTGGCAAATAGGTAACTTTTTCTCCTTTGCGTATTTAACATTATCAAGAATGGAATTCAGCTGTGATTTAGAAACCTGATTTGTCTCATTTTCATGCGCAATCCTTATGTGCTCAAAAACATCATACGGTATGGAAGTTTCTGCAGTCCTTATTGCCTCCAAAATAGTTTCTTCGATGTTCATAAATCTGGCATGTATTTCAAATTAATAAAATCATTGTATTTAGAGTAAATATTGAAAAATATTCCTCTTTAATTAGCTGAATTTTTATAGAAAAGTTTGTTTTGTTTTTTATGAAAGTACGAGTAATGCAGTTTCTCTAAATCTTAAATCTCTCAAAAGAAATATTTAAGTATAGAACAACAATGTAATTATGATGTTAAAAGGTAAAGATATTATATCAATTGGAGACCTTTCAGAGAAGGAAATCTTTGAAATTTTTGAAGTTGCGAAGGACATGATCCCTATTGCAAAGGGTAGAAGCTTGGATCTTTTAAAGGGTAAGGTACTTGCTACATTGTTCTTTGAACCAAGTACAAGAACAAGATTTTCTTTTGAAACAGCAATGTACAGGCTAGGAGGAAATGTAATAAGTTTTGCTGATCCAAAGCTTACTTCGCTTTCAAAGGGTGAAACGCTTGCAGATACAATTAGAATGGTTGATTCATATTCTGACGTTATAGTGATGAGACACAGTTATGAAGGAGCGGCAAGGTTAGCAAGCAAATTTGCCGATCATCCCGTTATAAATGCGGGTGATGGAGCTGGACAGCATCCTACACAAACATTGCTTGATTTATTTACAATTTGGTCGCAAATCGGAAAAATAAAGGATTTGAATATTGGTCTGATAGGGGATTTAAAATATGGTAGAACAGTTCATTCACTTGCCATAGCTTTATCAAACTTCGGCGCTAACCTTTATCTTGTTTCTCCTAAAGGTTTAGAGATGCCAGACCATATATTGAGGGAAATAAGTGAAAAAGTGAAGCCTAAGATCACAGATGATTTGAATTCAATATTGCCCGACCTTGATGTTATGTATGTAACAAGAATACAGAAAGAAAGATTTCCAGACATAAATGAGTACATGAAAATAGCAGGATCTTACAGAGTGGACCTTGCACTTCTAGAAAAGGCAAAGAAAGACATGATAATTTTACATCCGTTGCCAAGAATTGATGAAATAGCCCCTGAGGTTGATTATACACCTCATGCAAAATATTTTGAACAGGCTTTCAATGGTGTGCCAGTGAGAATGGCAATATTAAGCCTTGTTCTTGGGGTGAGATAAATGCCGAATTTTGAATTAAAGATTGAAAAGATAAAAAACGGTACGGTAATAGATCATATACCTGCTGGGATGGCACTTAAAGTTCTAAAAATACTTGAAATTGATGAAAACGTTAAAACTACGCTAAGCATTGGTATCCACGTATCAAGTGGAAAATTGGGATTTAAGGATATAGTAAAGATTGAGGATAGATACCTAGCATCAAAAGAAATAGCAAAAATTGCACTTATAGCTCCTAATGCAACAGTAAATAAAATAAAGAACTATGAAGTTATAGAAAAATATACTGTTACACCACCCTCAGAGGTTATAGGCATTGTAAAATGCTCAAACCCTGCGTGCGTTTCCAATGCAAAAGAGCCTGTTTCTCCAGAATTTTACGTCATTTCAACAAATCCGATAAGGATAAAATGCAAATACTGTGAAAGGGAGATGGAAGGCAAAGAAATAATTCAGAACATTATATGATCTCTGGAAAAATCTCAACGTTTACATTATCATTATCTTTCACATGCAAAGCTTTCCTTAAGTTCACGGAACTTATTATTTCAACCACGTTTTTATAATGTCCTCTCTCAGGAAATATCACATAAGAGTCTATACCATTAATTTTTGCCTTTTGGATGTAAACATCACCAAATGTTCTTCCATTTTCTACAAAACCTGAAAGTTTTTTCTTTGCATGATTTTTTAAATACATAAGGCGATCCATTGTTTCATCATCCACAATAACATTGAACGTACCTGGATATGGTTTTTCATTGAACATTTTCTGGAACTGCTCAAGGTATCCTGGCCTACTCATATAGTATGAGCCTTCACCCATGCCAGTTGTAACCTCACCTGTAAAATTTAATATTGAAAAGTACTCTTCAATAGATTTCATTGACCTTAACTCATTCTCCAAAAATTTTATCCCATCTTCAGATATTTTTATTCTTGTGCCGGATTTTGACATTGTTCTTTTAACGTATCCCAATTTTTCAAGTTCTGCAAGCTTTCTTGAAGAGGTCTGCTGACTTGCCCCAATCATTTTACCGAAAAAGGCAGTTTTAATTAAAACATAATTCTTTAATGCACCGAGCTCTGCAAGGTTTTTAAGCAAGCACAATATTTCACAATTCTTCATGCAAAATCCAACCTCTTTTCACCCTTTGGTCTTATTACCCTTATGCCATTGGTTTTCAATCTTTCAATTAAGATTCTGTCATTCGTAAGAACCATGAATTTATTTCTTAAAGCAAGCTCAAGAATGGAATTATCGCCTGAAAGATTTGTTTTAATTTTTCGAAATTTTCCAGCATATTTCAAAGCAGCAAGAGCATCCATATTTCTTTTTGAGAGCTTCTCAAGTTCCATAATCACGCTTGTTGGGACAATGATCTCGTAATTTCCTAGCAATCTTGCCAGTTCATCTTCTATATGCAACTTGCTCTGGAATGGAAGCATCAATGCATTTGTGTCAACAATGATTTCATTTGCCATGCAGGAATTTTCCCACCCTGCTCAATCCTTCTTCTATTTTATCCATTGATCTAACGAGTGGACCATAGGATATTCTAATTCCATTTGCCATTGAACTACCAAAGCCCTTTCCAGGAACAAAGATTACACCAGTATTTTTTAATACATTCAAAACAAAAGAATCAGAATCAGTTTCAACATTTACTGCAACATAAAGGCCTCCCTGCGGCTCTAAATATTTGAAACCAAGATGTTCTCTGATTGCTTTTATTGTTAGACCGGCAGCTTTTCTGTAATCATTTCTTACACTATCAATGTATTTTTTTAAATCACTTCTAGTGGTATTTTTCATGTATTCTGTAAAGGCCATTTGATGAAGAGAATCAGGGCATAGAATTGATGCCTGCTGCATCCTTTCCATAGATCTTATTATTTCTGTATTTGCTTCAATCCAGCCCATTCTTCTTCCTAGGCCTCTGTCCCATTTACTGTTTGAATTCATTGTTATTATGTTTTCATTATCACTAGGGGAAAGAGAAAAATAATCTGGAAATTCATTATCAAAATAATGTGTTTTATATGCATAATCAAAAATCAGATATGTTCCAGTATCCATGGAAATCTTAATCACATCATTGATAAAATTGTTTGGTATTATTTGGCTCGTAGGGTTATCAGGTGATGCTATCAGCATAGCTTTTAACTTTTGATCCTTAAAAATCTCATTAATTTCTGAAAGAATATCTTTTTTGTTCTTCAGGTATTCCCAGTTTTCGTCCAGAAAACTTATTGTTTTTACTTTTATAGAATCAGATACGAATTTTATTTGTCCGAAATAATTTGCATATGTTGGATCCACAAGAGCAATGGAATCCTTTGGATCAAGAAGAACTCTAAAAAGGTCTATTGTAAGCTGGGAACTGCTACCGCCTACTATGATATTCTCTATGTTTAGATTTTCGTTAAAAAGGTATTTTTCATACATTGCAATGGATTCCTTAGCTTCATTAAAACCCGAAGTGGGTGAATAACCTCCTGATTTGTGAAATAAAATTTTATCTGAAATTATTGAATAATATGCCTTTATAAGATCATCAGGTGCATAATGATCCACCCAGCCGCCTCCAAAAGATATAACATCATCTGGATTAAGGCCCATATTTATTATGTTCTGTGGCTCTGCCATTTTCATTATTTCTCTTATTGGTGAAGGACTATTTATTTCCCTTTTTATAAGCAAAGAAAGATCTTTCATTTTTATCACCATCAGGGAACAATACTGCCGAATGCAATGTCCTTTTTTATCTTTTCAATCTTTACCCTTACTTTCTGGCCTTTTTTTGCCTTAGGTATGTAAATCGTGAAATTGCTTTTTTTTGCAATTCCATCTCCATCCTTACTTACATCTATTATTTCCAACTCGTAAGTTTTGCCTTCCTCTATTTTCTCTTCCTGCACTTTTATTTCCACGTGTGCGGTAACAGGTCTTGTTGCGCCACATGCTTTGCATACAAGAATTTCTATCCTATCTTCTTTCTTCAAGATCGTATCTGGGCTTCCGCACTCATAGCAAATAACGTACGTTCTAAGATATTGGTTAATTCTGTCTTTAATATCAGATAATGAAACTTTTCCCTTAAATACAAGTCTTTCGCCCTGAATTGTGCCTGCTGTTCCAAGCTCTCTAAAAAGGAATTTCGACAAATGCTGCGGGTCCCGGTCAAGTTTTTCACAAAACTCACCAAAATTTCTGAAAATAGTATTCTTCCCTTCTATCGTAATTTCAGCTTCTGGAAGTTTGAACCTGTCATCTGAATATATAATAGGTGGAATGTGTTCCCTTGCCCTTTTAAGTAAAGCATCATATTCGAATATATCTACCATGGATGCAGACATTAACATTTATCTTATATATTTTACTAAATGTTCAAAATTTAAATATCATTAAATATTCTGGATTATCAAATGTTACCGAGTATACAGGATATAAAAAATCTTAGAAAAAGGGCGGAATTAACACAAAAAGAACTTGCCGAAATAACGGGTCTTAGTCAATCATATATAGCAAGATTGGAAAACGGTGATCTTAATCCTACATATGATAACATAAAAAAAATTTTCAATGTTCTTGAAAATGAGATATCAAAAAAAGAGGGATCGATGCTGAAAGCAAGTGAAATAATGTCAAAAAATGTTTATTCAGTAAGTAGCACTGATACACTTGAAAAAGCAATGAAATTGCTTTTGGATTATGGCTTTTCACAGTTGCCAGTTATAGATAATGGTATTATTGTAGGAAGCATTACGGACAGCAAAATCGGGCAGAATATAGCAAATGGAAAAACAACAAAAGATCTTAAAAAAATGTTTGTTTCAGATGTAATGGAGGATCCTTTTCCTCAAATTTCAGAAAGCACACCAATAAAGGTGATTTCTTATCTTCTTAAGCAATATCAGGCATTGCTTGTAGTGAATAAGGGTAGGATCACCGGCATAATTACAAAATCGGATCTTTTGAAATCTCTTTAATAAAAGCGGAGGTTACCGAGCCTGGTCAAAGGTGCGAGATTCAGGGTCTCGTTCTGAAGGGATTCGGGAGTTCAAATCTCCCCCTCCGCACTATGAAGGATTTAATGAAACAAGAGCAAAAAAGTTCAAAAGTTCAGCATAGGTGTGGTTTATCTTATGATAACTGAAAAATTGTACTGGAAAGATTCATACCTAAAATCTTTCGATGCTATTGTAATTTCAATAAAAGATAATTTAATAGAGCTTGATCGAACAGTATTTTATCCAAGAGGTGGAGGACAGGTAGGCGATACCGGTTTCTTAAAGAATATAAGAGTAACTGATACAATAAAGGAGGATGAAACGATATTTCACATAGTTATGAACAAAAATTTTACAATTGGAGAAAAGGTTTCTGGTGAAATTGATTGGGAAAGAAGGTACAAGATTATGAGAAATCATTCTGCTTCCCACATTGTCGAATATTTTATGCTTTTGGAGTTCAAAGATATAAAAACATATTCATCAGGGATGGTCGATGAATTCAAAGATAGGACGGATTTTTTAACAGATAAACCTCTTGAAGTTGAAAGAATAAAAAATGTGGAAAATCAGGTGAATGCTTTCTTGGAAGAAAATAATCCAATAAACATATGGATTGATGAAAATGGTATAAGGCATTGGGAATCAAAATTTATAAAAACCAAATGTGCTGGAACACATGTAAAAAACACATTAGAAATAGGAAAAGTAAAAATACAAAAAGGAAAAAAACCGGGCAAAGGAAGGGAAAGAATAGAAACAACAGTCACCTGAAGAAATAGCCTTTGACCGTTTCTCCCACATAATCCAGAAGATTGGAAATTTGATGGAAATTAGATGTTTCAGCATGCAGGTAAAGGAGGCATTCCCTTTTGCAGGATGCCATTTCCTTTCTTCCCTGCTCGGCCTTCTCACCCCTGAGTAAAGTTTCAAGATCATTTTCTAGTAAATTACCAATAGATTTTCCTATAACGCTGCATGGATAGATTACATCACCGTTTGATTCTATCGAAACGCTGAAAGAATTGCATGTATAATGGTTTTCCAAGGCTTTTATGAATGCATTGCTTGTAACTATAACACCATCAAACTCATTTTTTAGATCCACCAAAACATCATGCATGGTTTTTCTATCGGGTGAAAGATCAGGTGTGTTGTCAAAATGAACTGCTGGCATAATAAGTATTCTTGCACCTGCAGCGTTTATCTTTTCAACTTTTTCCCTGAGCGAAGAAATGTCATTTTTTGTTACCACAGTTTGAACAGTTATTTTTAAACCTTGGTCCACATAACCTTTTAGTTTGTCCAAAAGGAAAAGGTTACCATGGCCTTCATCAATCGAAATATGAAGGAAATCCAGATACTTTGAAAATTCTTTTAAAGGTGCTCTATCAAGCAAAATTCCATTTGTAGTCATAAATAAATAAAATGATCTGTCATGTGCGTGCTTGATTATTTTCAGAATATCTTTTCTAAGTAAAGGCTCTCCTCCCTCAAGTGATAGAACAGTAATAGTTGAATCTGATAGCCTATCTATGACTTTGAGAACACCATTTGTATCGAGTGGTTTCATCGGATCACTCCAAACATTGCAGAATGGGCATTTTAAATTGCATTGGTGAAGTAGTTTATACGAACCATAAACAGGTCTTTCGTAATCGCTACTTGACAGAGTTTCAAAGAACCATTTCATTGCTCTCAATTTTCTGTCCATTATCTTTTGTTATAACAATTGTGGTATAAATTCTTTTCACATTTAAAATGCAAAATTTTTAAACATTAAATTTCAATAAAAATATGCCTTCAAAAAATATTTAATCCATTTAATCATTAAAGATTTCAAATGAAAACTGAAATTGAAAAAAAATGGCAGAATCTCTGGATGGAAAATCATGTTTTCGAACCTAATATTAATGGAAAAAAATTTTTTCTAACTGTGCCATATCCATATTCAAACGGTGCGCTTCATGTTGGGCATGGTAGAACTTACACTTATGGTGATATAATTGCAAGATACAAAAGGATGATGGGATACAATGTTCTTTTCCCTATGGCATTTCACGTCACAGGAACACCTATATTGACAATAGCGGATAGCATAAAAAGCAAGAATAAGGATGTAATCGAACTTTACCGCGATTACCTTAACCTTTATGAAAATGATAAAGTAAAGATTGAGCAATTATTAAAAAGCTTTGAGGTTCCAGAAAACATAGCATACTATTTTGCTGAAAAAATTCAGAAAGATTTTGAATCTATAGGATATTCAATAGACTGGAGAAGGAAATTTAACACTGCTGAACCTTACTACAATAAGTTTGTGGAATGGCAGTATAGTAAACTTTATGAAAAGGGGTACCTCAAAAAAGGTGATTATCCCATTACTTATAGCATTGCTGATGGCAATCCTGTTGGTGAGGATGACATAAAGGATGGAGATACAGACAAAGTAAGCATAGTTGAATTTACTGCTATGAAATTCAGGTTTGAAGATGGATTCATACTTGCAGGCACTCTGAGACCTGAAACAATTTTTGGCGTAACAAATATATGGGTGAATCCAGAGGCCGAATATGTAAAAATCAAACATGGAAATGAAATTTATTATATTAGCACATTTGCAGCTGAAAAGCTCAACTACCAGATAGGAAATGTTGAGATAATTAAGAAATACAAAGGGGATTATTTCTTAAACAAAACTGTAACAGAATTAGTGAACAACAGAGTGATTCCAATCCTTCCGGCAACGTTTGTTGATTCTGATAATGCCACAGGATTTGTCAAATCTGTACCAGCACATGCGCCGTATGATTTCACTGCCCTAAAAGACATAAATTCTTATATAGAGCCAATTCCTGTTATCAGGATAGATGGTTTTGGAAAAATACCAGCAAAAGATATTTGTGAAAAATTCGAAATAAAAGACCAGAATGATAAAAAACTTGAAGAGGCAACAGAATTCCTTTATAAGGAGGAATTCTACAATGGCATTATGCTCAACAACTGTGGCCAGTTCTCAGGAAAGATGGTAAAGGACATTAAAGATCAGGTGAGGGAATGGGCAATTTCGAGCAAACTTGCTATAAAATTTTATGAAACTTCTAGAAAAGCAGTTACAAGATCCGGAAATAAGGTGATAGTTGCAATAGTAAAGGGTCAGTGGTTCATAGATTATTCAAACATGGAATGGAAAGAAAAGACCCATTCTCTCATAAATAGAATGAACTTTTATCCTGCAACATACAGGGAAAAATTCCATGATGTTGCGGACTGGCTTAGGGAAAGACCCTGCGTAAGGAGAAGGGGTCTTGGAACACCTTTTCCATTTGAAAAAGGCTGGATAATCGAATCTCTTTCAGACAGCACTATTTACACCGCTTTCTATACAATAATAAATAAAATTAGGGAAAGCGGTCTTGACCCTGAAGAACTTGATGAAAAATTCTTCGATTATATTTTCCTGGGGGAAGGTGAAGCTAGGAAAAGTATTGAAAAAGAACTTAGGAAAAATTTCGAGTATTGGTATCCTAACGATCTTAGGGTATCTTCAACTGCACATACCAGCAACCACTTTATCTTCTTCCTTTTTCATCACACAGCAATATTTCAAGAAAAGTTTCAGCCCGGTGGTCTGATGATACTTGGTATGCTTATAAGCGAAGGGGCAAAGATGTCTAAATCGAAAGGAAATGTTATTCCTCTTGCTAAGATTGCAGAAAAATATTCAGCGGATTTGTTCAGGCTTTACATAGTGTCCACTGCAGATTACGATACGGTTCTAGATTGGAGAGAAGCAGAAGTAAAATCTCTTGAAAAGAAACTCGAAAAATTTGACCAGATAGTAGAGGAAACAATTAAATCTCCGCAATCAGAAGATTTGAAAGAGATGGATCTATACCTTATAAACAAGTTCTGGATGAGATTTAACGCTGCAGCTGACGCCATGGAAAATTACAGGTTTAGGGATGCTATTATTGAGCTTTTCTATAACTTTCTAAACGATATAAAGTACTACGAAAAAAGGGAAAGTCCTGAAAGGGCTAGAATGGTGTTAAAGAGCATTTTACCTGATTGGTTAAAATCTCTAGCACCCTTTATACCGCATACATGTGAAGAATACTGGCATTCTCTCGGCAAAAACACATTCATTTCTCTTGAGAAATTTTCAGAAAAGAAGGAAATTAACAAAAAAATCATTGAAGAAGTTGATTATGTAGAAAACGTTCTTGCTGATATAAAAAACATTCTTGATGTATTAGGCATAGCCCCTAAAAAAATTTACATTTATACAGCCGGTGATAGAACAAGGAAACTGGTCGAGCTTGCAAAAAAGGACAAGAATCTTGCTTTTAAGGAAGCAAAGGGAAAGGAAGAGATCAATATTCTCAAACAGGTAATTTCCCAAAGGCTTTTCGAGAATTGCAACATAAATGAGAGAGAGGCATTGATGAACGCCAAAAACTACCTTGAAAAGGAAACGGGCGCAATAATATACATAGATAGCGAAGATGACCCAGGAAAAAAGAAAAACATGGCTATTCCAGGAAAGCCATCAATATATATATCCAAATAGTTTATTTTTTTACCTTTTTCCAGTCCTCAAGGAATCTTTTAATACCTTCATCTGTTTTAGGATGAATTATAAGTTTTTCCAGAACCTGGTAGGGCAATGTAACTATATCAGCTCCAAGGAGGGATGCTTCATAAACATGCATTGGATGTCTAATGCTCGCTACAATGATTTCTGCAGAATAGTTATAATTTCTGAACACTGTTTTAAGATCGTCCACTATTTTCATACCATATTCACTGATGTCATCAAGTCTTCCAACAAATGGAGAGACATAAGAGGCTCCTGCCTTAGCTGCTAGCAGACCTTGGTTACTAGTAAATATCAATGTTGCATTTGTTTTTATGCCTTTTTGCTTTAGTGCTCTTATAGCCTTAAGACCTTCTGCTGTAAGTGGAATTTTTATCACTGCATTTTCACCTAGTTTTGCTAATTCAACTGCCTCTTCTATCATTCCTTTGGAATCTAGAGACGTTACTTCAAGGCTTACTGGTCCCGGAACTTCTTTCAGTATTTCAGAAACAATTTCCTTGAAAGTTCCGTGTGAGGCTTCCTTGGCAATTAATGTAGGATTTGTTGTAACGCCATCCAAAATTCCCAAGTCTAGCGCTTTTCTAATTTCCGAAATATTTGCCGTATCAAGAAATATTTTCATTTAATTCACCTCATTATTTTCTCCGCGTTTTCTATTAAATTTTTTTTGCTAATGCCATATTTTTCCAGCAGGTCCCAACCAGGACCACTCTCTCCAAATTGGTCCATGATTGCTATCCTTTTTAATTTTGCGCCTCCATTTTCAGACAGAACTTCTGCTACTCTTGATCCGAGGCCGTTATAAATTGAATGTTCCTCTATTGTTATTATTCTATGTGTTTTTCCAGCAAACTTCAAAATCAAATCTCTATCAATAGGTTTCAGAGTTGGTAGATGTAACACGCCTGCTTTTATACCTTTTTTATCAAGATCATTTGCAGCATCGATTGCAATGCTTAGTGTTATGCCTGTTGAAATTATTGTTAAATCATCACCTTCCTTAACGACAAGACCCTTTCCTATCTCAAAATCAAAATTTTCAAGCAGAGTAGGCACTTTTTCTCTTGATAAACGTACATAAAAAGGGCCTTCGGTGTATGCAATTTTCTTTATCACCCTTTTTGTTTCTGCAGCATCTCCAGGGGCTATTACTCTAAAATTTGGCAACCCGGACATTATGCCGATGTCCTCGAGCATCTGGTGTGTAGCACCATCTTCGCCAACCGTAAGGCCAGCATGTGTTGCGACAATTTTTACATTTACATTTGTGTACGCAATGCTCTGTCTAATAATGTCATAAGCCCTGCCTACAATGAAGACTGCAAAGGAGCTTGCAAATACTATTTTACCAGATCTTGCCAATCCAGCAGCAACACCCACTTCATTTTGTTCCTGAATACCCATGTTGAAAAATCTATTTGGGAATTTTTTTGCAAACATTATGGTATGTGTGCTAGATGAAAGATCGGCGTCAAGAACCACTATCCTTTCGTCTTTGCCTAGATCAGCAATAACTTCACCATATGCTACCCTTTGGCTCTCCATCATAAATATCCTTCCTTTAAAATTTTTTCTTTCTCAAGTTCCAGTTCTTTCAATGCTTGTTCATATTGTTCTTTGTTAGGTGCTTTTCCATGAAATTCGTGTGTATTTTCCATGAAAGACACACCTTTACCTTTCACTGTATTAGCAATGATCATCTTCGGTTTTCCATTATTGTTCTTAGATGATCTTATTGCATCTAATATTTGAATGATATCATGACCATCTATAGAATAAACTTCCCAATCAAATGACCTGAATTTAGATTCGATGTTTCCAAGGGAAAGTATGCTTTCAGTTGATCCATCCAGCTGATACCTGTTTTTATCTAAGATTGCAATCAGATTATCCAACCTGCGGTGTGAAGCATTCAATGCAGCCTCCCAAACAATACCCTCATCCATTTCGCCATCTCCAAGAAGAACAAAAACATTATAACCAGCATTATCAATTTTTGCTGCAATGGCCATTCCTAGTGCAGCACTGAATCCCTGACCGAGAGAGCCTGTAGTCATATCTACACCAGGTATATGTATTGTAGGATGACCCTGAAGAAGTGAATTTATTTTTCTGAATGTGAATAGTTCATCTATTGAAATAAAACCTTTCAATGCAAGGGTAGCATAATATGCTGCAGATGCATGTCCTTTACTCAAAACAAATCTATCTCTTTTTTCCCATTCAGGATTTTTTGGATCTATATTTAAAACCTTAAAATAAAGCGTTGCAAATATTTCTGCAGATGAAAGGGATCCGCCCGGATGTCCAGATTGTGCATTGTAGATCATTTTAATTGACAATGTTCTAATTTCATTGGCTTTAAGATTAATTTCTCTTAATTCATTAGTATTCATCAAAATCCCTCTTAGAGAAATAATAAATATCGCTATGTTTTTTATATCCTATCTTTTCGAAGAGAGTTTGTGAAGGGGTATTCCAATCCTCAATCAAAGCTGCAAAAAGGAAGATCCCCCTGCTCCTGAACAATTCTTCCGCCCTTCTTATTAGTTCCTTAGCCACGCCTTTTCTTCTGTATTCAGGATCAACCGCAAGCCTATTTATCCATCCCTTTCTTCCATCATCGGTTAGAAGGGCAATACCTACCAGCTTTTCATTATCAAACGCCCCTAAAAACATATTAGGCTGTTTTATCATTTGTTCAGAAATGGCTCTTTCGTTATCCCTTCCATCAGGATTAAATTTAAGACCAGCCTTTTTCCATAACTCAACAATCTTACTATAATCTTTTATTGATAGAAAGCGATATTGCATAATTAGTTAAATTCGTTTTATTTCTTAAATTTTTTTTATCCTTTTCAGATAATTTCTCCATATAAATAAAAAGCGCTATAATCTGTTATCTTAGTCATATAAAAATTATTCAGGAATACATTTTTGAGTACCACAGGTCTATATCCATCTGTTCTTGCTAAAAAGTCTCTTTTACCTTTTTCCGTAACAAGAACTCTTTTAATAGAGTTAAGTAGCTCTTTGTTCCTTTCCAAACTAATTGATCTGTGAATTTCAGTCAATTTTAATGACCAGTCTTTTGCTATTTTTGATGGAACAGGTCTTAACCTGAAAGCATATGTGCCTTCTCTCGGAGAATATCTTGTAATGTTCAATATATCAGGTCTGATTTCATTTACCATTGACACTGTTTGATTGAAGCTGTTTTCATCTTCACCTGGAAAGCCGACTATCACATCCGTCGAGAATGTATAATGTTCAAAATTTTTCCTTACTTCATTAATGATTTTTTTAAAATTTTCAGCTGTATATTCCCTTCCCATAAGTTGAAGGATTCTATCGTCTGCACTTTGGAAAGGCACATGAAAAAATTTGAATATCTTTTCAGATTTGAATGATTCTATCAAATCAGGAAGAATTCTAAGGGCATTGCTGGGTTCCATCATGCCTACCCTTATCATATATTCCCCTTCCACATCTGAAAGGGCATTTAAAAGCTCAGCTAGATTTGTATTTATATCCAGACCATATGCAGCTGTGTCAAGAGCACTTAATCTTATTTCTTTATAGCCTTTTTCTAGGCCATCCTTAAATTTTTCAAGTATTTTATCAGGATCGTAGCTTTTTAATTTACCCCTTGCAAGCCTTGAAATGCAATATGAACAGTGTCCAGTGCAACCCTGTGCAATTGGTATCGTAAGTGTGTTCTCGAACATTGGAAATTTTTGAACATTAATTTTATTATAAACAGAAGATGGCTTTATCAAGATAAAATCTTTATTTTTCAAAATGTTAGATTTGATAGCGGGCAAGCAGCCATAAATTATCATTTTTTTATTAAAACTTGATAATTCATTGATCCTCCTGAGCATGTAATTTTCAGTATGTTTTATAACAACACATGTGCCAATTACAATAACATCAGCCTTTTCAGGTGATTCAGCTAATTCATTACCTTTTCCCAACATCGATTCTACTAATTCCAACGTTTCAGCTTGATTCAATGAACAGCCATATTTTTCGTAATAAATTTTCACAGATTTTTCTCATGATTACACCTTAAAAAATATTTCTGCTCATAATGTTTATCTATCTATATTATTTTTCCATACCAAGGTGACTTTCATGGATGAAAAAATGGAAATGATGAAATTTTTAGATTTAAATGACATAGATGATCTGTTCAAGGACATACCAGAGGATGTTAGAATAAACAAATTGAATATCCCTGAAGGTATTGATGAACATACCCTGAGAATAGAAGTAAGAAATATACTTTCAAAAAACAAATCAGTCTTTGATATGCCAAACTTTTTAGGTGCAGGTGTTTACAACCATTACATTCCTGCAGGTGTTTTTGCTATAGCATCACGTTCTGAGTTTTATACAGCATACACACCTTATCAGCCAGAAATATCACAGGGCATGCTTCAAACGCTTTTCGAATACCAGAGTTATATAGCAGAATTAACAGGACTTGATGCTGCCAATGCATCTATGTATGATAATTATACCTCTCTTGGCGAAGCAGCCAGAATGGCTCACAGCATCAATGAGAAGCTAGAAATTCTAATTCCGGAAAATATACAGTGGCAGAAAAAAAGTGTTCTATGGAATTATGTTAAGGGGTTAGGGATGAAAATCATTGAATATAAATATGATAAAAAGACGGGCAAATTAGATCTTAATGACCTTAAAAATAAAATAAATGAAAATACTTCTTCTGTTTATGCTGAAAATCCAAATTTTTTCGGTGTTATAGATGAAAATATTTTAAAGATAAGGGAACTCGGTAAATTTATCTTTATTGCTGGTATTAACCCTATATCTCTAGGAATTTTGAAACCTCCGGGTGAATATGGAGCGGACATTGCAATAGGTGAAGGGCAGATTATCGGCAATCCAATGAACTTTGGCGGGCCACTTCTGGGTATATTTGCAACAAGGATGGAATACGTGAGAAAAATGCCTGGGAGGATCATAGGGATGTCTAAAGACATGGATGGAAAAAGAGCATTTGTAATGACCTTACAGACAAGAGAACAGCATATCAGAAGGGCAAGGGCTACAAGTAACATATGCTCAAATGAAGCGCTTTGTGCTGTTTTTTCAGCGTCATATCTATCATTTCTTGGAAAATCTGGTTTGAAAAGACTGGCTGAAATAAACATACAGAGGGCAAATGATGTTAGAGAAAAAATCTCAAAAATAAAGGGTTTCATAAATGCCCACGAATCTTTGCATTTCAATGAGTTTGTTATTAAACTGCCTAAAAGTGAAATAGAAATACACAACCATCTTTTATCAAGAAATGTTAATGGAGGTTATCTAATAAATTCATGGAATAAAAATGCATTTCCGGAACTCGGAAATGCAATGCTTTTCAATGTCACAGAAACGCATACTGATAAGGATATAGAAAAATTACTAAGTGCTCTTAAGGAGGTGAAATAAAATGTTTCATCAGGCAGTATGGGATGAGAAATTGATCATAGAAAAATCTGGAAACAGGACCTTAAAATTGCCATTTGAAGAAATAAGAATGGAAGTCAATTTGCCAAAAGAACTTATAAGGAATGAATTAAACATAAATGATAATGAGGAATATGAAGTAATAAGACATTACGTAAGACTTTCTCAAATGAATTACGGTGTTGACGTGAACACGTATCCGCTTGGATCATGTACCATGAAATACAATCCAAAAATATCAGAGGAGATTGTTTCAATGGATCAGGTAAAATACATCCATCCTTTCCAGGATGAATCAACAGTTCAGGGTTCTTTACAGATTATGTATGATCTTCAGGAATTTCTAAAGGAAATAGGAGGTATGGATGCCGTAACCCTTCAACCGGCTGCTGGGGCAGATGGTGAATTTACAGGCTTACTTCTTGTCAGAGCTTATCATGAGCATAGAAAGGACCTCAAACGAACTGAAATTATAGTTCCTGATTCAGCACACGGGACAAATCCTGCAAGCTCAACAATGGCGGGATTTGCAACCATAGAAATAAAATCAAATGAGAATGGGATGGTTGATCTTGAAGCCCTTGAGGCAGCACTTTCGGATAAAACAGCAGCTTTTATGATCACAAATCCTAACACGCTTGGAATATTTGAAGAGAATATTGTCAAAATAGCAAAAATGGTGCATGAGAAGGGTGCCCTATTATATTATGATGGCGCTAACTTGAACGGAATAATGGGTAAAACAACACCTGGAAAGATGGGTTTTGATATTGTTCATTTTAATCTGCATAAGACATTTGCAACGCCTCATGGTGGTGGAGGCCCAGGAGCAGGACCTGTTGGTGTTAAGAAAAAACTTGAGGAATTTTTACCTGTTCCGGTCATCGGTTTTGATGGTAAAAATTACTTCTTCGATTATAACGTGAAAAACACAATTGGAAAAGTAACTGGATTTTATGGGAATTTTGCCGTTCTTGTTAGGGCTTGGGCATATATAAAATTAAAAGGTGGCGATGGTCTTAAAGATGTAACTGAAATGGCTGTTCTGAACACAAATTATTTAAGAAAAAAGCTTCAAAATTATTATAATCTTCCTTACAAAGAATTGAGGAAGCACGAAGTTGTTTTCAGTGGGAATAACTTCAAACAATATGGCATAAAAACACTCGATATAGCAAAAAGGATGCTTGATTACGGTTTACACGCACCAACAATATATTTTCCTCTAATAGTGGAAGAGGCGTTGATGATTGAACCTACAGAAACAGAATCGAAGGACAATATGGACAAGTTTGCTGACATAATGATACAGATTGCAACTGAAGCGAAGGAAAATCCTGAAATTTTAAAGAAAGCACCTCAGAATACTGTAGTTAGAAGAATAGATGAGGTGGAAGCTGCCAGAAATCCTATACTTTCTTGGAAAATGTTAAAAAAATAATCTCATAATTTTTTTGAAAGAATAATATATAAGAATTGCATATTCATAAAAGATTATGGAAGAAACAGATCAGAACATATCTTTGAAATTCAGACGGGATTTGAAATTCAGAGATTTAGTGAGTATTGGTGTAGGAGCTATGACCGGTGCGACTATATACGTCATGGCTGGTCAAGCGACTGCTCTTGCCGGGACTGGCGTATTACTCGCTCTTCTTTTCAATTACATTATTACAATGTTGACAGGAATGACCTACGCTGAACTTTCAACAGTATATCCTGAAGCTGGAGGAGGATACTTATTTGTCGAAGAATCTCTACCAAAGCCTTTTGGATTCATGGGTGGCTGGATGTCATGGTTTTCACATTCAATAGCAGATGCATTTTATACTGTTGTTTTTGCAACAGGAATCTTATGGCTTTTCCAGGAGTACGGTATTATAATCCCAATCAACTATATCATTTTTGAAAAATTGATGATTTTGCTGATTTTGATAATCATAATCTTGATTAATTATTGGGGTACTGCCACAACAGGAAAATCCCAAACATTAATAACTAATATTCAGATTGCTCTTCTTATCATTTTTATAATTGCTGGAACAATAGCAATAATCAGGCATCCGAATGTTCCTGGAAATCTTTTGCCATTTAATTCCACTCCTATGGGCATACTTCTCGCAATGGGTCTTCTATTTGTGGCTTTTGAGGGATATGAAATAATCGCACAAGGTGCAGAGGAGATTGAAAATCCACAAAAGAATATACCCAAGGCCATTTTTGTTTCAGTTGCAATAATCACTGTTCTGTATGTCGCCCTATTTCTCGTAATGCTTAGTGGTGCGGGAACATCATGGGTGGGCTCGCATGGTGAATCTGCTATGGTTGATTACGGTAAGATAATTCTCGGGAGCTATGGCCCAGCACTGGTAATCCTGGCAATGCTCATAGGATCAGGGGCAACATTGAACGCAACAGTATATTCCGCCATAAGGGTTTCATTTGCTATGGGGAGGAATGGTTCTTTACCTAAAATATTTTCAAGAATGCATAAGAAGCACAGAACACCTCATTTTGCAACAATCATTACTGGTGTAATCATTGGAGGCATGGCACTTTTTCTTCCTCTAGATACCATTGTTGCGGCAGCGAGCATAATGTTTCTTCTTCTCTTTACCCTTGTAAACATTGCAGTGATCGTCCATAGATATAAGAATCCAAACGTAAAGAGAGCTTATTCTATTCCTCTATTTCCTTTGATTCCTATTCTGGCAATAATAACAAAATTGCTTGTAGCTTTTGCACTTTGGATATTTTCGCCTGAATCCTGGTACATTGCTCTACTTTGGATCGAAGCAGGGCTTTTAATCTATTATTTCTGGGCAGGGAAAAGGGAAATAGAGAGACCTGTGCCTATAAAGCAAAAAGAAGAAATAGTAATAGAAAAGAAGAACATGAATATGCTTATACCGCTATCCGAAGAGTTTTCTAACAGTGTTAAAATTGGTTCAACCATTGCTGAAAACCTCAATTTTAATCTTTATCTTTTCAGTACCATTGAAGTTCCTATTACAATTTCACCACAATCGATTACATATGCAGAATCTATGGACAGGATAAAAATGATGGAAATGATGGAAAAAGTGGCTAAAAAATACAAGAAACAGGTAGCGACCATCGTTACTGTTTCGCACGATCCTGTAAATGCAATACTGGATGAAATAAAAGGAAAGAAAATCAGACTTTTATTTATGACCTGGAGACAGAAAAAGGGAAAAAGGATAATATTTGGATCCACGCTTGAAAAAATTTACAGAAATCCCCCATGTGATATAATAATATTCAGGGACCATTTACCGGAAAAAATAAACGAAGTAAGCATTGTCATATCCAAGAGAAAAAGCAGTGATTTTTCATTTAGAATAAGTACAATTTTAGCTAAGGAATTTGCAGCAAAACTGAAAATTTTTGAGTTCACATATAATGGAGAGATTTCAATCAAAGCTGAAAATTATAAGAAGAAAGCTGAGGAAATAGGTATTGAGGTAAACATAATTCCTTACAAAAGTGATGGCATTATGAGGAAAATCCTTGATATATCAAAATCTGCAGAATTGCTAGTTATTGCGCCTCCATCAGAATATCTTGACGGAAAGATTCCTATCACATCAGATCCAAAGATAGTTGGTAGAATGAATGGTCCTATTCTCGTTGTTAGAAAAGTATCAGCCGATGAGGACATGAGCGAAATATCAATGCTCGTACACAGCTGATTTTATTTTTTTCAAAATCTCAGACTTAACGTGTTCACATTTTTCACTTAATTCTACATGCACACAAATTTCATATCTGCTAAATTCCTTTCCTAATTCTTTCAGGTATATTCCAGGTCTTTCATTCTGTTCAATGTAGGGAATGTCCATAATAATTTTTAAGAAAAGGTTCTCAAATTCTTCAGTTTTCATTTTATTCGGAATCTCCACTTCAAACCTTACAGGGAATGATTTCCCGGGTGATGAAATCACTTTTACATATTTTTCCAGGACTATGGAATTTGGTACGTAAGTAATTTTTCCAAGATTATCTTTTATTTCTGTGAACAGTAGACTGATATTTAAAACTAAACCTTCCACTTCATTTTCTATAGAAATATAATCCTCTTCAACGAAAGGTTCAGCTGAAAGAATTATAAGGCCTGAAATTGCATTTTTGAAAGGCGAATAAAAAATAAATAAAATGATAACAAAAATCAAGATTATAAAAAATATAAAGACAAAAATGTCAGCATATCTGAAACCTAGCATAGAAAGAAATATTAAAATTATGCCAAATGAAACAAGAATAATTATCGTATTTCTAATAATGCCAGTCAAATACCCTCCTAGTTTTTCCTTCTGAGCACTTGATCTCAATTTTATATCCCTTATAAATGCTACAAAAAGAAGGTAAATTATGATTCCTACTATTATCAGGAGAAAGATCATCAAAAGACCTTCGACATTTTCTGAGAGAAATAAATTCAAGCCTTTGCTTGTGTTACCAAGAACACCAAAGCTTGATAACAAAATAATTATAGAAAATATTATGGCCAGTATGTAAATAAAATATTTTATTATAAGTTCCGTATAATAACCAAATTTTTCGCTTATAAGCTTTTTTGGTTTTGTATGAAGTTCGCCCCTTAGAAATCTAAAAATTCTATTGTTAATTGACAAAAGAAACAGAGAAAAAAGCAAAACAAGGATAATTGAAAAAAATGTATAGAGGTAAGGGAATATTATTTTGGTTGTATAATCTTTAATTACTATACCTATGCTCGAATAAAGATAAACAAGAAAAACAAATAAAAATGAGAAGAACGAATATAAAAATATAATTTCAAGTAGTTCAACGCTGTTTTCTCCTAAAAATACGGATTCTTTAATTTTCAAATAATTGAAAAATCTATTTAGATATGCAACTATGTAAAGTGATATCACCACTATTCCTATAGTGGCAATTATCGGAATTAGTAATTGATTGAACAGCTGAATTAGTGCCATTTTTTCACATCTTTTTTTTGATTAAGTCTCAGCTGGAACTTATCTATTTTCTGTTTCAAGTATATTTATACGCTTCAGGGATATTTATAAGTGCCAGCTGTTTCTATTTTTAAATTTACGGATTCAAGCATCATATTTTTTGATATTTCAACATGTATATATATAGCATACTAATATAAATATATTTCTATTGATGCTTCAGAGGTTTCATTGTGAAGATTTCTATTACAGATAAAAATCATAATATCTCTTTTATCCATTTTGCATAATCCTTTGCATGATATGTAATTATAATGTCAGCTCCAGCTCTTTTTATTGAGGTGAGGAGTTCTTTAACTACAGCCTTTTCATCTATGTAACCTGCCATTGAAGCGGATTTGACCATACTATATTCGCCACTGACATTGTATGCTGCAATGGGTAGCCTGAAATTCTCTCTTGCCATTTTTATGATATCAAGATAAAATAATGCTGGCTTGATCATAACAATGTCTGCACCTTCCATAATGTCAAGTTCAATTTCTCTAAGGGCCTCTCTAGAGTTAGAATAATTCATCTGATATGTTTTTCTATCACCGAATTTTGGAGTGGATTCTGCAGCATCCCTAAAAGGTGAATATAGCGATGATGAATATTTTGCGCTGTATGCCATTATTGGTAAATACTCATACCCGTTTTTATCCAGAATGTCCCTAATCTCCTTTACCTGACCATCCATCATGCCACTTGGTGCAACAACATCAACACCACTTTTGGCATAGCTTAAAGCTATTTTTTGATATGTTACAAGAGTTTTGTCATTCAGTACTTTACCGTTTGAAACTATACCGCAATGTCCATGTGAAGTGTATTCGCACATGCAGAGATCTGCAAAAACAAGTAAATTGCTATTATTCTTTAATTTTTCAATCGCTTTCTGTATAACACCATTTTCATCATAAGCTGATGAAGCATTCTCATCTTTGCATGAGGGTATTCCAAAAAGAAGAACAGCTTTTATGCCAAGTTCTTCCAGGTCATTTCCTTCATTTTCTATATCATTTAAAGGTATCCTTGAAATACCTGGCATAGATGGAATTTCCATCTTTTCAGTTATGTTCTCATCTACAAAGATTGGATAAATAAAATCCTCGATCTCCAGCTCAGTTTCTTCTACCATTCTTCTTAAAGTTGAATTTTCTCTCAACCTTCTCATTCTCGAAACCGGAAACATATTCATTCACCTAAACAATTTTTTTATTAATTCTATTTCTTCCCTTGAAATATGATCTCTCTCTTTTCTTAAATTTGTAATTAAATTTGAATATATTTTATTAATCATTGAACTACCGAATTTTTCAAGTGTAAATTCTGCATCTTTACCTAAGATTTTTATTGATTTCTCAATCTCGGATTTTTTTATTCTTTCCGCTCTCTTGAAGATGTTTGAGATCAGATAATCTATTTCCATTGAGTTTATTTTATCTTCTATGCCAATGATTTTTTCATCTATTATTTTTCTTGCCTTTTCCATTTCACTTTTTCTTTGTGTTATATTTTTTTCAACATATCCCTTTATATATTCTAGATCCACGTAATACCTATCTTCCAATTTTTCTATGTTTCTTGGATTTCCTAGATCTATGACCAAAATTGGTTTAGTTTCATCAAAATTTTCCTTTTTAAGAATTGGATCTTTAATTGATATTGCAGAAATAACAGCATCATATTTTTTCAAATTATCCTGAATGTTTTTTAAATATTCCACCTTTACATCGTATTTCTCTTTGATGTAATTCAATTTTTCATCATTCCTTCCAAATACAGTAATTATAAAATTTTCCCCTTTCAGATATTTTAACAATAAATTTGCAACCTTTCCTGTCCCAATTATACATAATTCACCATTTTTAAGCATACTTTCTAGTATCTTTACCGCACTCTGAGGTATTGATACAATACCATTTCCTATTTTTGTTTCAGATCTAACCGTTTTTGAAATGTTTAATGCCCTCATAAAAATATAGTTCAGGATTTTTCCGGATGTTTTTTTTTCTAGAGAGTTTTTAAGGGCATCTTTGACCTGCCGTTGAATGTCCTGTTCCCCGGGAACCATAGAATCCATGCCTGATGCTACCTCGATAATATGGTAAACAGCGTCCATATCGTATAATATTCTAGTTTGACCATGCTCTGAAAACAATAATTTAATTCTCTCTGTAGGGTCATTCCTTGGAACAATGTAGATTTCAAACCTGTTGCATGTTCTCAATATTAAAATCTCTTTTGAAACTTCCTTAAAATGATCTATAATTGTTTCGTCTCCTATGGATGTCCATTTGCCTAAACTGATCAAGTCCATATCTTTATATGTGGCAAGAATGTCAACTAGAAACATCCATATCCCTCCATACTTTCAAGGCTAATTGGTATGCTTTTTCAAAATCTTTTTTATCAATTAACTCCCAAAAATTTTTACTCTCAAATAAAACCCTGAAATATTTTTTCCTTATTTGCTCGTTATGAGAATTTATAGATTTTCTGATTTTTTCCACAATATCCAAAGCATTAGAATACCTTTTTAAATTTTTTGATAATTCATCCCTTAGAAATGTTGAAAGTGCGGGTGCTCTGCCTGAAGTTGAAATTGCCAAGATAATGTCCTTCTCATTATAACAGGCAGGAAAAATTGCCTTGCTCTTTTTATCATCTACCAAATTATATATCTTTTTCTCATCTTCACAGATACCCATTAATGAGCTGTTCAAACTTTTATCATTCGTTGCAATTATTACAAGATCTGCATCTTTTATGATTGGCCTTGCCTCTTCAGGATCAATAATTTTTTTTCTTAATAATCTAACATTCTTTTTTGATATTTCTTTCAAAAAATTTTCAGACACGATTGTTATATCAGCACCTTCAAAGTAATTTAACTTTCTATATGCAACTTTTCCACCACCAAATATTATAACTTTAATTCGTGACAAATCCAGCATTATGGGTAAATATTTCATTTTTTATCAGATCTTAAATTTCTGAGTGTCCTTAATATCTCATGCTTTATATGCATTTTTTCCAAATTCTCAGAGAAGCATATTAATTCATTTTCATTTCTAAAATGTGCCATAACATAATACTTGTAAGGAAATTTTTTGTTTGGTTCCCTTATGTAAAAATGGGAAATAATGCCTAGATGAAGGATACTTTCTGCGTTTATATTTTTACCATCCATAGCTATTAATGCGTTTACTTTAAAACCTAATTTTTCATGGTCCAACAATGCCTTGAATTTAACAATCTGGCCACTAATAAGAAGCTCTTTCAATTCATAAATAAGTTCATCTTTTTGTATAGAGAGTCTCTTAGCAAGATCACCGTATGGGTCATCACTAATAGGTATACCATTTTTCAAATCTGACATTTTAATCATATTTTTACCTCGAATTCAGTATCCAATTTAATTGTTTTTATGGATTTTAAGATCATGTAATCACTTATATGCAATTTTTCTACAATAGCAGATATCTGATTTTTTATGTATTCCATATCTTTTCCGGAAATAGTGAACCAAACATTGTAATCATGATCCCTTAAATAGTTGTGTGTTACATTATCAATTGAATTAATTAGTATTGCTGCCTTTTCAATGTCCTTATCATCTACCTTAAGGGCAACTAATGCCCTTTCATAATTTTCATAGAACTTTTTTGAGAATTTTGGTATGATTTTTTTAATGTATCCTGATTCATGGAGTTTTTTCACTCTTTCAATCACTTCAGTCTCATCAAGAGAAAGATCTTCCGCAATTTTCAGGTAAGGTCTTTCATCTACGGGGAAATTATTTTGCACATAATTTAGGATTTTTATATCAACATCATCCATATTTTTCACCTATCAAAATGGACATGCTGGGTCTTCTTGCATGTAATCTCCATATATAGCATATGCCCTTGCTCTTGAACCGCCGCATATTTCCTTAAAATTGCAATCTTTGCACTTTCCCTTAAGAAGTGACGGATTTTTAATGTCCCTAAATATTTTAGAGTTTAAATAAACATCAACAATATTGTCCTTTCTTACATTTCCTGCAATGACTGGAAGGAAACCCGTGGGTTGTATTTCACCTATATGGGAAATAAAAATAGTTCCTCTACCATCAGTGACACCCATATTGCTGGTATCCTTCGTTACAGGCAAAGGTTTCTTCACCATTTTTACAGTTGATTCTTTCATTAGATAATTGAAAACATCACCTTTTTCTTCAGGTGGACCTTCAATCTTGACCCTGTTGTAGAAAGGGGCCTCTGTTACCTTTATCCTTAAATCCATTGAAGTCTGGACATAATAGAGCCAGGACATTACCTGCAATATTTCATTCGGATTCAAAGAAAGATCTGATGTAGCTCTTCCGGTGGGAACAATGAAAAACAGATCCCATGATTTAATATTAAATGACTGTACTAATTTTAAAATATTGGACAGATCCATAATATTATGCTTGCCAACTGTAGTGTTAACCTGCAAACTTGTCTTTCCTTGCAGTTTGTACAGTATGTCTATTGAGGTTTTGAATGTCCCTTTCACATTCCTGAAATTATCATGGATATTTTCATTGCTTCCATCGATGCTTATTGCAACATTCCTGACCATTTTTGAAATTATTTCAAGTTTTTCATCGGTAGCAAGCTTTGTACCGCTGAAAGAGATTGACACATTAAAATTTTCTCTGTTAAAAATTTCTAGTATCTGAAAAATATCTTCACGCATCAGTGGATCCCCGCCGGTAATGATAATCATCGGTTTGGGTTTATCAAATTTAGACAAATTTTTAGCTAGCTTTTCAATTTCATTTATGTTCAGCTCCAAAGGGTTTCTCGCCTTTTGAGCATTGGCTCTACAATGACGGCAAGATAGCATACAAGCTCTTGTAACTTCATAAAAAATAATTAAAGGATTATCAGAAAAATTCATTTGAAATCCTCCGGTATCTCTGTCTTGATTTCATCTTCAGTAAGATAGCAATCAGGTTCCTCAGCCCAGAGATCACCACTATATCTTAATGCTCTCAACCTAAAACCCCCACATATATTCTTGAAGTTGCACCTTCCACACTTTCCTTTTAAAAGTTCAGTTTTTCTATGTCTTAAATCGTAAATGATTCCGTCCTCTTTTCTCCAAATTTCTGAAAAATTCAGATCTTTCAAATTTCCGAGTGAGTAATCCCACCAGAATTGGTTAGGGTGGACATTACCCCATGGATCAATATTACCAGCTTTTATGCCTGAATTATCGCCACCTCTCCTTTTTAAAAGGCGGTAAACCTCTTTGGCCCTAGGGTCATTATTTCTAAGTAATTTTAAAAATAAATAGATACCGTCTACGGGATTATCAACACTCAGGATTTCCATATCTATTTTTTTATCATGTATGTCATAAGTTTTTTCTATCAATAAATTAATGACAGCTCTTCTCTCTTCATTGTTAATATCCTGGTTAATAGAGCCTCTTCCAGCCGGGACAAGATGGTAAAGACAGAATCTGTCGACTTTCATCTCTTCTGCAATGTTGAAAACCTTTTCTAGATCATCCTTGTTGTATTTTGTGACTGTGAATCTTATTCCATTCATCATGCCAGCATTCTTTACAAAATTCAAACCATCCATAGCCTTTTCAAATGCACCTTTAACGCCCCTGAAATGATCATTATTTGGACCGTATCCATCCAAGCTAATACCAACATACTTAACGCCTGATTCAGCAAGCTTGGATGCCACATTTTCATTTATCGTTGTTCCGTTGGATGATAAAGTTACCCTTATGCCATTTTCTTTTATGTAAGATGCAATTCTATATATGTCAGGATGGAGTGTTGGTTCTCCTCCTGAGAGTATAACTACAGGAAGACCCATTTTAGATAGATCATCAGTGACCTGAAAAATTTTATCTGTTGTGAGTTCATCTGGTGATCTTTTTTTAGTGGCATTTGCATAACAGTGTATGCATTTCAAGTTGCATTTTATTGTTAAATTCCAGAATAAAACAGACAAGTCCTTTTTTGTGTATCTCAGCAGCTCAGGGTTTGTTTCATAATTGAATCTTTCTTCGTCAATTGTTTTGCTTACAGTCCCAGATTTAAAAAGCAGTTGATTGAACGCTATCATATATGATTCGTGATGCAAAGATGTATAAAAATACTTTGAAATTATCTAAATTAATTGTCAAAAAATAAATAGTTGTTATTTTTATGCAAATAATATGAAATCAGAGGAACTTTTCAAGGTTTCCAGAAAATTATTTCCAGGCGGTGTCAATTCTCCTGTAAGATTTTACGAACCCTATCCTTTATTTATCAAAGAAGGTAAAGGCTCAAGAGTTTTTGACGTTGAAGGTAAATCTTATGTTGACTTTTGCCTTGCCTATGGGCCTCTAATACTTGGGCATTCCGATCAAAATGTGAAAAATGCAGTAAGAAAACAGCTAGAAAAAGGATGGATATTTGGGGCGCCTACTGAGGAAGAAATAGCGTTAGGTAAAATGATAAGGGATTCTATACCTTATATAGAGATGATGAGATTTGTAAGCTCAGGAACAGAGGCCACGATGCATGCAATAAGACTTTCAAGGGCATATACAAAAAAGAAAAAGATTGTAAAGGTATTTGGCGGTTTTCATGGGTCACACGATTCTGTTCTCGTCTCACCTGGAAGCGGGGCAATTGGAATTCCATCAACTCCGGGAATTCCGGACGAAATATCAATAAATACGCTTGTAGCGGATTATAACAGTAAGGATGATATTGAAAAAATATTTAAACGAAATAAAGGTGAGATTGCATCCATAATTATTGAACCTGTTCTTGGAAATGTAGGCGTAATATTGCCCAATAAAGGGTATTTGAAATTCTTAAGAGAAATCTCGTCAGAAAATGATTCCCTCCTCATATTTGATGAAGTCATTACTGGATTTCGTTTCCATTATGGAAGCGCGGGTCAATATTTCGGCATTGAACCGGACATTACAATACTTGGAAAAATTGTGGGGGGTGGTTTTCCGCTGGCAGTATTTGGTGGTAAAATGGATATGATGAAAAATATTGCGCCTTCTGGCAAGGTATACCAAGCAGGGACATTTTCAGGAAATCCCATATCTATGGTTGCAGGCATAGCAACATTGAAAAAATTGAAGAGAATGGATTATTTTAATCTCAAAAACAAATTAACGATATTGGAAAGATACATCGAAGATGCGAAAATCGATAAAAAATTTGACTTGCAATTCAATTCCATTGTTAGCATGTTCCAGATATTCTTCAACAAAAAGAAAATAGTAAATTACAGCGATGCTCTGAAATCTGATAAGAAAATTTTCAGAGAATTTTTTTGGAAATTCATAAAAAATGGATATTACATACCACCAAGCCAGTTTGAATCACTCTTTCTGAGCTTTAAACACACAGTAAAAGACATAGAGGGATTTGGAAGGATTTTTTATGACGGAATTCAAAAAGATTAGAATAGGCACAAGGGGAAGCAAACTGGCTTTAATCCAGGCTATGGAAGTGTTCAAAAGGTTAAACGAAATCGGCATAGAAACTGAAATAGTTAAAATAGAAAGCCACGGTGATTTAGATCAAACCCCCCTGAGATTATCCAAAGAGTTTGGTTTATTCACAAAAAAAATTAATGCAGAATTGTTGAATGAAAATATAGATATTGCAGTTCATAGCATGAAGGATCTTCCGTCTAAAATTGAGGAAGATCTAAAAATCACGGCTGTTTTAAGAAGAGAATACTACGAAGATTTTTTCATATCCAATGAAAACATGTTATCAATGCCCTTAGGAAAAAAAATAGGTACATCAAGTCCCAGAAGAAGAGCATTCATTAAAATGTTAAGGCCAGATCTCGAGATAGTTGATATAAGGGGTAATGTGGAAACAAGAATAAAAAAGTTCAAAAAAGGAGAAATTGATGCAATCATACTCGCCTTAGCAGGAATAAAAAGGCTTGGTCTGGAAGTACCAGGTCACATACTCGATCCTGATATTTTTGTTCCTCAAGCAAATCAGGGTATAATTGCTATTGTTTCAAGGAGAGATTTTTATTTAAATAATAAAATTTTTAACATAAACGATGAAAGGACTTTCCTTTTAGGTATGGTTGAAAGGGAAATTCTTGATGAAATGGATGCAGGTTGTCATTCATCAGTTGGTGTCCTCGCAAGGTTAAAATCAAATAAAATTCTTTTGCATGTGGCAATCGTTGAAGAAGAAAGGAAAGATTACTGGTCCCTATTTAGTGCTGATGAAAAAGCTGACGCAATCATAAAATTCAGAAGGTGGTATGATGGTAGGTAAAGTATATCTTGTAGGGGCGGGTCCTGGTGACCCGGAGCTTCTAACGATAAAGGCATGGAAGGTCGTCAAGAAATGCGATGTAATATTGTACGACAGGCTTGTTGATCAATCAATAATAAAAAAGCTTCCGAAGAAAATTAAAAAAATATCTGTTGGAAAGAAAATAGGTGAAGATTCTGATCTGCAGCAGAAAAGGATAAATGAACTTATTGAAAAGTATTACAGTGAAGGAAAAAATGTAGTTAGGTTAAAAGGTGGAGATCCATTCCTTTTTGGAAGGGGTGGGGAGGAGGCTGATTATATGAAAAAGAAAAATATCGATTTTGAAGTTATACCGGGCATAACATCAGCTGTTGGTGTGCCAACTTATGCAAAACTTCCATTGACGCACAGAGATTATTCATCATCACTGCATATTATACCTGGTCATCTAAAAGAGGGTCATGCATTAAACTGGCAGATCATATCTAAATTGGACGGGACACTTGTAATCCTTATGGGTGCTAGCAAACTCGAAGAAATAGCAAAAAGGTTAATTGAAAATGGTAAAAGCGGTGAGACTCCAGTCTGCATAATTCAAAATGGCACAACAAAGAAAGAAAAGATTGTAAAAGGACAGTTAATCGATATAGCAGAGATTGCAAGAAAAAACAGGATCAAGGCACCTGTAGTTATAGTAATGGGAAAGGTGGTTGAACTTCTTGGTAATTAGAATAATAATGTTTAGGCCAGAAGAAAAATTCAAAGACATAGAAATTGATCAGGTTTCAATTAAAAACGTACCATTGACAAAAATAGTGTATAACAAAATTGAAACGAATATTTTAAAAAATTATAAATTTGATTATGTAATATTTACAAGTTCAATTGCTGTTGAATCATTCATGAAACAATGTCCAGATTATGAAAATTTTTTAAATGGAAAACAAATAATAGCAATTGGAACCAAAACATCTGAATCCTTGGGACTAAAAGTCAGAGTACCTGCAAATCAATCATCCGAGGGCATTATAAATATCCTAAAAAACAATTCAAATGTATTGTTAGTTAGAAGTGAAAATGGAAATCCTTATTTAGTTAATAAATTAAAACAGAAATCAAGAAATCTTTTTGTTATAAATGCATATAAAAGTATTTTATTAAATGAAGATTTTACCGAAACATATCAGGCATTGAAAAATGGTGATTTTGATGCTGTAATTTTTACATCCTCTATGATCTTTAATTCTTACATAAGCATTTTTTCTCTGTATGGAAAACCTTTAGAAATATTACCTGAAATAGTTCTAGCTATAGGCAGTGAAACAGCAAGATCAATGAAGAAATATAATCTGAATCCTGTTGTAATGGATAAGCCAGATGTTGAAGAAAGCATTAAAAAAATCTTATCCTTGTTCAAAAAATACAGATTAGATTAAATTTAATTTTTTCAAGCCCTCAATTACACCATTCCCATATTTTGATCTTGTAACGTAATCTGCTTTCCTTTTAACTATTTCCCAGGCATTATTAACAGCAATACCGTATCCCGCATTCTCAATCATCTCAGCGTCATTTTCGCTATCTCCAAAAGCAATAATTTCATTTACATCAATAGAAAGAAGATCAGCAGCTTTTTTCAGTCCGAAGAATTTATTCTGCTCGATATGTGTGACATGGATGCCAAATCCTGTAGCCTCTACCCTGAAATTTCTAGGTATGAAAAAGTTTCTGACATCATTTATGTTCATTGTAGGTATCAGAGCAATTGATGTCTCCCTCCATCTATCTGTAATAATTCTTTCCGCTTCAGGATAAGCAATCTTAAATTCTGAATAAGCGGATTCTATATCATTTTTATCAAAATTTTTATATATTGTGTTTCTGTCCATTATTATACCGCCATTTTCTGATACTATCGGCCCTGAAGTGCCAATGAAGATTTTAAAACCCATTGTAACTGGTAAAACATTCCCGCTGATTAATATCACCTTTATTCCCTTCCTCTCCAACCTTCTTAAAGCGTATATTATAGGAACTGTGATTTTCCTGGACTCATCCGTTATAGTTCCGTCTATATCCGTTGCCACTGCCTTAAATGCCATGATTTTGGTAAACTATAATAAATATTAAAATATTCATCCTTTTGTGAAAGAATATTGACAAAGGGTTATATTAAAAACAGGGCATCGCAGTGGCTGAACGAGCTCATAGACAATGCTAAGAAAATGGAAATGGAAAATAATATTAAGCTCGAAAAGAGGTATATTTCTTTGGCTCTGGATATTTCAAAGCATTACAAAGTTAAATTACCTAATAAGGAATACATCTGTAAAAAATGCAAATCATATCTAATACCTGGTAGAAACGCATCCATTAGAGTAAGAAAAGGCAGAGTAATAATAAAATGCCTTAGATGCGGAAATGTAAAAAGATTTAAAATAAAATGATCATTCCTCTTCTAAATTTTCTACTTCTTCCTCGGCAACTGTTTCAAGTTGGAAATATACTGAAAGACCATGTAAAGTCTCATAAATTTTATCAGCAAACCATATCGCATCATCCACTGTGGCATTGTTACCCCAATCGTAAACAAAGTCATACCATCCTGTGATAGGTTTGAAACCCAGACCTTCAAGAGCCGAAACAACCTCTGATGGCTTTGCACCTTCGCTATTAAATGTTACTTTAAGGTAAGTCTTCATATATTTTCAAAGTTCGCCATTGCTTATTATTATATAAAAATTTCTTTTATCAGAGCCTTAGATTAAGTCCAAAAATAGTTGAAAATTTCTTTCCAAACCTAGATTTTCAATAAATTTGAAACCCTTATCTACATTAAGCATATCCATAAGGTTTGTGTGCATATCTGATCCTACAGACACAGGAATATCCCTATTTTTTAGCATTTTAAAAAATTCTTCTGATAGGTTGAAAAAGTATTCACCTAAAATAGAATATATTTTATTGGTGTTTATTTCAATAAATATTTTATGACTTTCCAACACATCAAGAAACTCATTTATATTTACATCTTTAAAATTTTTCATAATATGATTATGTGCCAAACCTATGGGTATGTGAATTTTATCTATTTCTTCGATGAGCTTCCAAAACGGGTAACCATTCCATAGGGGATCCTGTACATATTCAAATAAAAGGTAGTCCAAGCTGTTTAACTCATCGTATGGCAGGTGGTCAAGGCTTGTTCTTGGTGAAAAATCTATTTCTAAGGAAGATTTTAGATTGAAATTTTTTTTATAAATATGTAATACACTAATATAATTCAATAAATTATTTTTGGGTATTGATACTGTTTTTATAGTTTCATAATGATCAGTTATCCCGATAATCTGAAAATTTTTTTCTTTTGCATAATTTATTATATCTTCAATAGAAAATAAACCATCAGAAAATTTCGAATGAATGTGGAAATCCATTAACATACCATTCATGATAGTTTTTAAAAGGCAATTCAACATTATAAATTTTTCATCTAAAAAATGCGGAGGGCCGGATTTGAACCGGCGAATCCCTGCGAAAGCAGATCTTGAGTCTGCCGCCTTTAGCCTGGCTCGGCAACCTCCGCTTAAAAAGTGAATGTTATTATTTATTTTATTTTTTTCTTCTTTTATCCGGGATCTGCAATTTTTCATTAATTTTCTCATTAAATTCATTTACTAAAGATTCTAAATCATCCTTTATTTCTGACAAAAAATCCTTCAATTTGTCATCTATATCATAAGTTATGTGGTAGTACGTTGTGTTTATTTTGGCAGAAAGCACATTTAAGAATGAAATCTTTGACTCAAGCTCTTCCAACATTTTTGACAATTCATCCTGTTTTTCTTTAATGTTTTTCAAATCCAACTTCAAATTCTCAAGATCGGTGTTTATTTTATGTAAATCATCAGTAATTTGTCTTTTATTTAGCATAAGCATAAGCTTATCGTTAATCTATTTAATAAATTTTTTTAATTAAACAGTATCTCCGAGTAAACTAAAGATTTAAGAGCACTTTTTCTATTATTTTTGCGTGGAGAGATAAGGAAAATGGACCCATAAATCAT